>JAJZYC010000027.1 GCA_021806125.1 bacterium | reverse complement strand
TGGATTCAAGGATAACGTTTATATAGGTTCGGCAAGGTCATGCGGCAATATCGACATATACGCTTTCTTAAAAAGTTACGAGTCCTTTTTTTCTAAGTTCGGCGGACATAAAATGGCTTGCGGATTAACAGTGCGAAAGAACGGAGATATGGACGATTTTATCTCCGCGGTTTTAAAAGACTGTAAAAAAAATATTGCCGAAGAAACCATACGAAACGGCGCAAAGCTGGACATAGCGGCCGAAGAACCAAAGAATTCCGGAAAAACTGCCGTTAATGGCGGGATACCGGAAACGGAATACGATGAAGAAATTGATTTAGACTCCATATCCGATAAGGAACTTTCCGAGGTTATAAAATTAATGTCTCCCTGCGGACCGCTTAACGAAAAACCTAAATTTTTAATTAGAAATATTACGCTTTTAGATATAAACAGGCGCGAGTTTAAAAATAAAACTCCAAAAAAAAATAATGCGGCTAATTGTTATTTTACTTTAAATATTGCCGGGTCCTGCCCTAGGGGAGAAAACGGCAAAACAAAACATAAAGCAATGATGTTTAACAGGCACGGGGTAATAGAAAATATTTTAGGATTGGACGGCTTAGATAAAAATAAAATTGCCGAAAATAAAATTGCCGTTGACGGAATTATATTTGAATTTTTTAACGGATATATTAAAATTCTGAATTTTATATAATACTGATACCTTTTATTATTATGAAGATTTTTACAGCCGTAGAAATTGATTACAACCAGTTTAAAATACTTGAAATCCTCAAAAAAAGACGCGGTTATTTCTTGAATAATTTTGTTAACGCAACCATCGACGGTTTGGATTACCGGGATATAAGCTCGGTATCTATGAATCTAGACAAAATTATGAACGAAAATAAAATCAGCAGAAAAAATATAATAACTTCTATTAACGGGAGCTCTGTTTACAGTTTTAATTTTTTTTTGCCGAATATGCCCGAATCAGACCTCAGAATAGCCGTCGAATATGAACTTAAAAAACTTCTTCCTTTTCCTATATCTCAGTGCGCATTCGATTATATATATATCGAAAAAACAGACGAATCCGGAAACTCAACTTTAAGCATTACTGCATTTGCTTCAAAAGAGGACGATATAAAAAACTTTAAAGAAATATTCGATAGGTCGGGAATTAAAATAAAATCGATAGAATGTAAAACGGTATCGATTTATAATAATATAAGATATATAAATAAAAATCAAACCGGCCATCTCTTGCTTTGCGACATAGGCGATAAATCTATAAAAATAGTCATAATATTAAATAACGCCGTTAATTTTGAAAGAACCGTGGACGGTTTAAGTTTAAAAAATCAAAATTACGATGAAGCTTCAAGCCTTATAGCAGATGAATTAAAAAGAACTATAGATTTCTATTTTGCAGGAAAATCTTTGCCTTCTATAGACGGAATTATTCTCACCGGCATTTTTTCAGGCAAAAGCGGGTTTGACGCAAAGATTTCCGAGGCTACTGCTTTTAGGGCATATTCGGTTTCAATTCTTAATCTTATAAACTCTGAAAAATATTCGTTTTATTTATCCAAAAAATTAAAAAACCGCAATATAGACGAAGATTACGAATTTTTCAAGCCGTTGGAAGAAATGTGGACTACATTCGGATTGATTATTAATAGATGAATAATAGATGAATCGAAGAATAAATGAAAAAGAAGAATTCGGAAAAAACCAGAATTAATTTATTGCCAGCTAAAGATAGGAGCCGCATTGCAAAAGGCAGGAAAAGACTCGTAATATATTTTTTTATTACAGGTTACCTGATATTTATCGTTTTATTGGATTTAACATTCGTTCTCAACAATAATTATAAAAAAAATTATCTGTCGCGCTTAAATCAGCAGTTAACTTTTCTCAAAACAAAAAACATTTTAAACGAAACATTCGAATCCGCGATAGACAAAAGAAAAATTCTTCTGGAGGCAATACAAAAAAAAATATCGGTCATAGACTCCCTTAAAAAACTTAAAGTTGCATGGAATAAGAAAATAAGCGAGATAGTCGCTGCGTCTCCCGACGGGGTATGGATGAGCGGATTATCTCTCGAAAAAGGGATTATAGCAATAAACGGCAACAGCGTATCATTATCCGGAATTTCAACCTATATAAACAATCTTAAAAATACCGGGTTATTTACAAAAATAACGCTCACGGAGGCACAAAGAAAGATTATCGGCGGCAATACTTTTTATTCGTTTAATTTAAAAGCCGTTTTAAATATCCGCAATATTAACTTTAATAATAAAAAATGAAACTGATAGAAGAGATAAAAAAAATACCGGCACGCTTAATGGCCAATAAAATAACCTTGGTTATGCTTATGGCTTTTGTTTTTATTTATTTAATAAATCAGGATATATTTTTAAACGCCTTAGAGAAAAATATCGCCGCAAAAAATACGGCTATATTAAAACTAAAAAAGCGGATAAATACTATAAAAAACACGACCGGGTCTCTTTCGCGCGAAAAAAATAGTTTATACGGCCTTAAAAATCAGATTGCAGCATTAAAATTAAAGTTAAAAAACGAAGAAATTATGCTTCCTAAGACTTTTATGGTTGCGGATTTAATTAAAAATATAGCGTTGAATAAACCTGCCGATAATTTTGCCATAGAGAATATAAATTTCGGAAAACCAATAAAGTATGAAAGCGTAATGGCTCTGCCGGTCGGCATTTCAATAACGGGAGGCTTCAATAAAACGGTAGAATTCATTAAAAACATAAACTCCATGAAAAGAATTTTTACGATAGACTATGTTTCTATTAAAGCAAGCAAAAAATCTTTTCCCGATATAAAAGCCGACATAAAAGGGTTCGTATTTTCTATGGACGGTTAAGATTAATGAACGGACGGGGATGCTTCGGCGGGCGGTTTCTTTTTAAATTTCCATATCAGGGAAGATATAAAAATACTGATTTCGTACATCGAATAAAGCGGCACCGCTATAAAAAACATAGTAACTATATCGGCATGAAAAGCGGCAATGATAAGGCTTATTATCAGGGCATACTTTCTATATTTCTTTAGAAACCCGGGTTTTAATATTCCCGCAAGAGAAAAGAGAGCGGAAACTAAAGGCAGTTCGAATATCAATCCGAATATCAATCCCAGCCTTAAGGCAAAATTAATATAATGGGTTAAATTTATCAGGGGCGACAGATTCGGACTCTGATAGCTTAAGGAAAAATTGATTACGGCTGGCCATATATAAAAAACCATGAAAATTACGCCTGAAATAAAAAAAAGCGTTCCGAAAAACAAAAAAGGCAGTAAATACATTCTTTCCTTTTTTAAAAGACCGGGCTTTATAAATTGCCAGAATTGAAACAGTATAAAAGGGAGGGCTATCATAAACCCTAGAATTAGGGATACTTTTACCTGCATAAAAAATGGTTCCAGAGGTTTTGAATAATGCAGTATATGTTTTGTAAATTTTTTAGGGGTTTTATTAAGTCCGAACGCATAATAAACCGAGGGGGCTTCTTCTTTTAAGGCATTTTTTGCATATCCGGAAAAATAAGTAATATAAGTCGGCCTTTCCAACGGGGTTTCTATGAGGTTTATCGCTTTATAGGAAAGCCGCCACGAAAAACCCATGCATACGACGAGCGCTATAAATATATAAAATATTCTCTTTCTTAATTCCGAAAAATGCTCTAAAAAAGCCATTCTTCCTTCAGCTTTAATGCTTTCTTCTTTTTTTTCTATTTTTTTAACGCCCATCTGAATTATTTTGTTTAGCCGACTAATTTACTATTTTTGGAGAAATAAACACCATTAACTGCTCTTTGGAGACGCTTCTCTGTCTCGACGAAAAAAGATATCCTATTACCGGCAGGGTAGATAGAATAGGAACCCCGTTATTTGAATGCGATTTATCGGTATATAAAATGCCTCCGATAACTAAAGTAGAATTGTTTTTAACCATAACGGTCGTTGAAACGCTTTTATTATTCACCGACGGAAATCCGTTGACTTCCTGTCCGAAATCAGGCTGTGAATTTGTAACATTGATATTAAGCATAATAGAGTTTTTGCTTTCGACTATCGGAGTAACGGTCAGAGTAAGTCCCAGGGTAATAGTCTGAAGCGACGACGTAACAGGTTCCTGCGTTATGACGGTAGTGCCTCCGGAAGGCGTTCCCGTTCCGCTTGAAGGCGTTGAGGACGAAGCGCCTCCGGATGCCGTGTATGCGACATAATATAAAGTAACTCCAGAATTTATAGTAGCTGGCTGACCGCTTATAACCGAAACGCTCGGCGACGCTATAACCTTGTCCCAGCCTAACTGTTGTCCCAAAGAAAGCTGTGCGGAAAGTATTCCAAAATTCTGCCATGCCGTTCCAACGCTAAGATTAAGAGTATTCGAGCCCGCAGTTGAAGTAGTAGCCCCGCTGAAACCGGTAGGGAAAGTAGAGGTAGATATTATGGTGTTGTTATTATTAGGGGAAAAAGACCACGCTATACCGAGATTTCTGACAAAATTATCCGTTACATCGACTATTCTTGCGTTTAAAAGGACGACTCTTTTTTTGACGTCTATTTTTCTGATGATATTTTTTATTTTTTTTATGTTTGAAGGAATATCGTAAACAAATATCGAATTGCCGTGCGGGGAAGCGTAAGCCTTTGCCCCAGACGGCAAAACAGGCGTCAGATCCGTAAGAACGTTTTTAGCTTGAATATATTTTAGATTTATCTTGTAATATACATAACTGTTTTTAAGCGACGAACGGGGTCCTATTAGCAAAATCCCGTTGTTCACGCTGTATACCAAATTTCCGGCTCTTAAAATAATTAAAAGTGCGTCCGGCAGGGGTATGTTTCTTATGTGGAGAGTCGCACTACCGTTAACCGAACTGCTTAAAACGTAATTCAGCCTGAATTCATGGCATATTCCTAATATTAAAGGCCTGAGCGGGATATCGTTTCCTTCTATCGTAATTTTTTTATCAGGAATTTTGATGCCCCTCACGAAACCGGCACTTTTTATTCGCGCTTTAAAAGCGAAGGCGTTTTCTCTATGTCCAAAAAAAATAAAAAAAGAGATAAGCAGAAAGAATAAAAAAGAGATATAAAAAAAAGTACTACATCTGGACTTAAAAATCATAAGTTTATTGTTTATTATTTTTTAAATCCTTCAAATTTGGAGAGTATAAGATTAACTATTTTTCCATTTTTAAGTTTAATTATTACAGCCCGCCTGGTAATTTCCACAACGGTTTTCCCCATAATTACTGAACCTGTATAATATGGATTTCCGTTAATAATAGCAATGTTTCTATCCGGATCCGAACCGCTCACTATAGCCTGAAGATTAAGGCCGTTCAAAGGGTTTTCGCTGAGATTTTTATATTGCTTTGCCTTAAAAGGAGATATAAACGGATTTTTCAACCCGAAACAGGCATCCGCATTTAATAATTGAAACAATATAATAAAAAAGACGATTAAATCAAAAATATAAGCAGACATCCTTTTCATTATCGTCATAGTCGGCGTTCATTCTTCTGCAAGGGGGCGGATAAAATCCACCCCGCTAAATATAATAATATGACTTTTTAGTATGTCTAAAATCGGTCATAACTCTGCCGATTAAGACTTTTGGACATAAAATTTGAACTTTCCGCCCTCTTCCGAAGAATCCAGTAGTTTGTTGCCGGTTCTGTTGCACCATGCCGTCATATCGTTTTTAGAACCGGGGTCTGTTGAAATTACTTCTAAAACCTGTCCCGATGTCATCGTGTCGATTTCTTTTTTAGTCTTAACTATCGGCAACGGACACGATAAGCCGCTTGCGTCAAGTGTTTTGTTAGGATTTACTGCCATAATGCTTCCTCCTTGTTAATTTTAAACTTTATTTTAGCTTATTACTTCGCTGTTAAAAAGTCAATAGAAAAAAAAGAAAAAATATCCCGTTTCTATATTGTCATTCCCGATTGTTATCTGATATAATATCGTCTATGAATTTCAGCATACTTATATTTATAGCCGTATTTTCGGTTGCCATAGTAGAACTCAGCGAGGTCGCAGCAATAGTTTTCGTTGTCGGAGAAGACGTAGGTCTTTCCAGTGCCTTGGCTGGAGGCTTAATAGGATTTATCGGCACTCTTATAATTCTTTTTATAGGCGGCATAGCCCTTATTAAAACAGTACCTATATTTACCGTTAAATTAATAATAGGAGTAGTCCTTATATCGATAGGATTGTATTTTTCTTATAAACTTCTAAGCTTTATATTTTATCTTACACCTTTTTCTCAAAAAATAGGGGAAAAACCGCTTTTTAAAAAAGCTGAAGCGGCCATAGTAAAGCATGAGAAATGTTCTTTCAGGCATTTCATCGTCGCCTTAAACGCCGTCATAATAGAAGCATTCGAAGTAGCGGTGGTAGCAGTTCCGCTTGCTATTACCGAAAACCAATGGCTTTCGGTAATTTCCGCTCTTATAGTCAGTTCCGTTATAATTTTAATGTTGTCGATTTATTTGCGAAGATATTTCAAAAAAATACCTTCGCACTGGATTAAAGGAATAGCGTCCGTTCTTCTTATCAGTTTTGGAATATACTGGGGGCTTCAGGGATTAAAAGTTAATATAGAAGACGATGATTTAGTATTTATCGTACCGGCGATATCCCTGCTCCTATTAGCTGTGTCTTTAATTTTCGATAAAATCGGATATAAAATTAAAGGGGATAAAAAAGCATGAATGTCCGAATCCCGATTTAGAAACTATATAAATAAATTCCAATATCCAGTCATTGCGAGAAGTCGAAGACGACGAAGCAATCTACGCGATGGGGATTGCTTCGCTTTGCTCGCAATGACATTATTAAGCAATTCCGGCAATCCCTATATATAAATCCTATATAGGGATTTGGGTGAAAAGCAGTTTATTTATTTCCTCCGGCTTTATGCTTAGGCGGGAATGTCAGCGTCACCACCTGTTTTTCGCCTCCGGGCTTTCCTAGAGCTTTTCCGTTATAATCTAAAATAATGCCTCCGGCATTGCCTATTTTGATACGTAATCTTTTTTTTGCTTTCCAGGCTTCCTTGTCTCCGGCATAAAGCATTGAAGTCGCTGTATTGCCGCCGTCTATTTTAACGGCGACCCATGTTCTCTTAACAACGTTTCCTTTTAAAACTACGGCATAGTTAACTTCGGGTTTATGCCCCGTTATTGTTTCCGGTATTTCCACTGGCTTGCCTTTAGCAGATGAACCGCCCTCCGGAACTAACTTTTTAGATAGGGATTTAAACGGCATAGCTATATGTATTCCCGGCGAGGTTTTAATGTATTCGTAAACCTTAATTGTCGCATACGATAAAATTATAACAAGGATGCCCGCAACAACTATAACTATAATTCTTTTTTTAAATTCCTCGGACTTTCGTATCTCTTCTTTGAATTTTTTTCCGACTATATCTTCTATGTGCTTACCCTTGAAATTTTCTCCGGCATCCGTTTCCAGAAGTGCGACGGCTTTTGCTTCGTCCGCTTTCACGGTTTTCGCGAGAAGTTTTACATAACCCTTAAGCAGATGGGGCGAGGAAAATATCGAAAAATCGCCGTTTTCAATAGCTTCAATATACTGCGCCCTGATTTTAGTAATAAGCGAAACTTCATCGACGGTAAGCCCGATAGATTCCCTGCTGGCTTTGAGATATTCCCCTACCCTTTCCGGCGTTTCGCTATCCATAAAACATGCCCTATTTTAAATACAGCATTATTTTTTTTATATAATCCAAAGACTTCGTTCCGTATTCGTTAGTTTTATTCTGTTCATATACGGAAGAAAATATTATTTTGGCCTTATTATATCTTTTTTGGTTAAAATATATCACTCCCTCGTAATATTTCGCAGGCGTAAAAAACATATCGAGCTTTAAAGTTTTTTTAAAGTTATAAAGGCTTTTGTCTAAACGTCCTTTAACGAGATAATATTTGCCAAGATAATAATATGTTAAAAAATATTTCTTATCGAGCAGTTTGGATATAATTAATATTTTTTTTGCTTTTTCAGGCTTATTTTCCGCAAAATATATTTTTGCCAGCTGGGTATAGCTCTGGTACGGTCTGTTGTAAAAAGGATTTTTCAGCGCTTTTTTTAGATATATTTCAGCGGGCGCATAATCTTTTCTTTTAATGTAAATAATGGCCAAATTATAATAGGCATCCGAAAATTTAGGATTAATTCTTACTGCTTCCTTGAAATTTTTTACCGCTTGGGCTTCTCTGGCCGTTTCCATATAAACCATTCCTATGGCATTGTAGTTTTTAGCCGAATAGGGATTCAGGTTTTTAGCTTTTATAAACTCCTGCATCGCTTTTATAAAATTTCCGTTCTGGTAAAAACCTACGCCTAGCCTGTAGTAAAGGTTGGATTTAAGCCTGCTTTTTTTAGGAACCTGCGACAGGCCGCAACCGGATAATGCCGCAAAAACAAACGTTGCGAGAAAAAATAAGACGGCTAATTTCAAGGTTTTAACTGCTTTATGCATATTTAATTTATAATTATAAATATAAGCTATTCGGAAAGTTCCTCAAAATAAGTCATTTCCCTGAATTTTTTAAACCTGTCTTTAATTTCGCCGCCGCTTATGGACAAAAATCTGTTTACCGAAAAGCCCTCTACGGCAAAAGACGCCATTATATTTCCGAATACGAGAGCTTTTTTCAGATTGTCGAACGTCATATCGCCGGTATTGTCGATATATCCTAAAAATCCGCCTGCAAAAGAATCTCCCGCGCCGGTAGGGTCTATTACGTTTTCTAAGGGATAAGCCGGAACCATAAAAAATTTGTTTTCAAAAAACATAGTGGCTCCGTAAGCGCCTCTTTTTAAAATTAATATTTTAGCGCCTGATTTAAAAATAGTTTTAGCGCACGAAAAAATTGAGGACTCCCCTGTCAAAAGTCTTGCCTCGGATTCGTTTACAATAAATATATCGGCCAGTCCGAGAACTTTCATAAGTTTTTCTTTTTTTCCTTCAATCCAAAAATTCATGGTATCGAGGGCGGTGAGCCTTGGGGCGCCCATCTGCTTTAATGCGTCGAACTGAATATCCGGGTCTATATTGGCAAGAAAAAGCATATCGTTTTTTGAGCCGTGCGGAACGGCAGGTTTAAATGAAGAAAATACCCCGAGTTCGGTCATAAGGGTTTCCGGGTCGGACATGTCGTATCCGTATCTGCCTTTCCACCTGAAAGTTTTTCCCTCTTCTGTCTTTATCCCTTTAACGTCTATCGATCTGTTCTTAAAAACGCTTAAATGCTTCCTGTCGAAATCATTTCCTACCGTGCCTATGATTTTCACGTCGGTTAAAAAAGACGCCGCCAGCGAAAAATAGGTTGCTGAACCTCCCAGAACGTCTCCCGTTTTATCGAAAGGAGTTTCTATATTGTCTATCGCTATGGAACCTATAACCGTTACAGCCATTTTATCCTTTCCCTGATAGTTAAAGCGTTAATTTATAATTATTTTTTTGTCACGGGAGACTGCACGCCGTAACCCTGTTTTGCGGCAAGATAACCGGTAGTGCCTGCAAGTCCGCCTACTAACATAAGAGCGCACCCGCTTAAAAAATTTATTGCGCCGAACAGGACCATCGCGAGAGCTATAAGTTTTATTTTTTTCATTTAATTTTAATCCTCCCTTTGTTTATTCTATTTATTTATCGAATTTTAAGATATTGAAATAAATATTTAAAATTAGTAGAATATAATAAATTTTTCATATATTCTACTATATATAATATTTTAAAATCAAATTAAAATAAACAGGGATTTATAATTATGCATAAAACAAGATACGCCCTTATTTCGGTTTACGACAAAACCGGAATAACAGAACTGGCTACTCACCTCGAAATTGCCGGCTATACGGTAATAGCGACCGGCAATACCTATAAATTTTTAAAATCGGCTGGCATAGCAAAATTAAAAAAAATAGAAGAAATAACCGGCTTTCCGGAAATTTTGGACGGCAGGGTTAAAACATTGCATCCGGCTGTTTTCGGAGGTATTTTATCCGTAAGGGAAAATGAAAACCATAGGGACGATTTGATAAAAAACGGGATTATTCCTATAGATTTCGTCGTCGTGAACCTTTATCCATTTAAGGAAATGAAGGACAAAGATATAACTTTCGACGAAAAACTTGAATTTATAGATATAGGCGGGGTGTCGCTTTTAAGGGCAGCGGCTAAAAATTTTAAAGACGTAACCGTGGTTATAGACCCGTCCTTTTATGAAGATATAATTTTATTACTTAAAAACAAGCAGGAAATTCCGGTTGAAGTTAAAAAAATTTACGCATACGAAACATTTAAACTTACCGCCGAATACGACGGAATGATAGCGGACTTTTTAAATCCGGATAAAAACGCAGGTTCGGTTATGGACGCCGCTTTTTATCAAAACGAAAACGGAAAAGAGCTTAATTTTAAACTAAAAAAATCGTTCAATTTAAGATACGGGGAAAATCCGCACCAGAAAGCGGCTTTTTACGAAACCGGTGCATCTTCACCCTTCGAAAAGCTTTCCGGAAAAGATATATCTTATAACAATTTATTGGATATAGACTCTATTCTCGCCATTATTAAAGATTTCGACGGAAATAAAACAAACGGTTTTTTTTCCGCGATAGTTAAACATACAAACCCCTGCGGTGCGGCGCTCAGCGGCATTTCTTTGAAAGACGCCTTTATTAGAGCCAGGAAAACCGATGAAATATCTTCCTACGGAGGGATAATCGGCTTCAATAAAAAATTGGACGAAGAAACTGCGGCGGAAATCAAACCATTTTTCGTCGAAATAATTTTAGCTCCTGAATATTCTAAGGAAGCGTTAAAAATATTGGAATCCAAAAAAAATACTATAATAATAAGATATAACAACGATTTTATCCATAGCAACCAAGAACGGCTGTATTTCAGGAGCGCTTCGGGCGGAATCCTAGTACAGGAAAAAGACGATATTCCCGACGATACGTCCAGTTTTAAAACGGTAACCGTCGTTAAAATGCATGAGCAGATTTTAAACGACCTTATATTTGCATGGAAAATAGCCAAGCACGTCAAATCAAACGCTATAGTATATGCAAAAGACGGGGCTACGGCAGGCATAGGAGCCGGACAGATGTCGAGAATAGACAGCGCAGTCTTTGCCCGCGAAAAAATGAAAAACGCCTTCGGCGAAATAAAAGAATTCGTTATGGCGTCGGACGGTTTTTTCCCTTTTAAGGATTCCGTGGAATATGCGTCGGAAATAGGCGTAAACGGCATAATACAGCCGGGAGGCTCTATCAGGGACGACGAGGTTATAGAAGCGGCTAATAAATTTAATATTCCTATGATTTTTACCAATATAAGACATTTTAAGCATTAATGAAATAATATCTAAACTAAACGATAGAAATAATCTAAATGAAAATACTTGTTATCGGCTCCGGCGGAAGGGAAAATGCCATAGTCTCGGCTATTAAAAAATCGGAAAAAAATACGGAAATATTCTGCGCCCCAGGAAACGGCGGAACGGCGGAAATAGGCGTAAACATTCCGCTTAAACAGGATGACATTAAAGGGCTTCTTTCTTTTGCCTTGGAAAATAAAATAGACTTAACGGTAGTAGGTCCCGAAATTCCGCTGTCTCTTGGCATAACCGATGAATTTACCGCGGCTGGATTAAAAATATTCGGCCCCGACGGTAAGGCATCCCAGCTGGAGTCGTCAAAAAAATTCGCTAAAGATTTTCTTAAAAAATATAATATTAAAACTGCCGGATATGAATCATTTACTGATTTTCAAACCGCCGAAAATTTCGCAAGACAAAAAATCCATCCGTTAGTTATCAAGGCTAGTGGGCTTGCCGCCGGAAAAGGAGTTTTTATTTCCGAAAACCCGGAAGAATCGGAAAATATACTTGACTCTATTTTTAATGGAAAAATATTCGGAAAAAGCGGTGAAACCGTCGTAATAGAAGATTACGTTGAAGGTTTCGAACTGTCCTATATGATAGTTACCGACGGAACTACATATAAGCCTTTAATTACAAGCATGGATTACAAAAAAATCGGGGACGGCGACATTGGAGAAAATACCGGCGGCATGGGTGCCGTTACGCCAAATCCCTACGTTTCCGAAGTACTTGTTAATAAAATAAATAAAACCGTTATAGAGCCTGCTCTCGAAGGACTTAAAAAAGAAGGGATAAAATATAAGGGGATACTTTATGCCGGACTTATGATTAAAGGCGATGAAATTTTCGTTCTCGAATTTAACGTAAGGTTCGGTGA
>JAJZYC010000026.1 GCA_021806125.1 bacterium | reverse complement strand
TGCGCAATCTATCTTTTTAAGATTATACTGATTAAGTCTTATAAATTCTTTAATCTGCCTTTTTAATTTATTACGTTTTACCGAATTTAAAAGCTTTTTTTTAAAAGTAATTAAAAATTTAAACCGGGGGGATTCGACGTAAAATATGACCGAAATTTTTTGAGGTTTTTTATTTCCCTGCTTAAAGATATAATTTATAAATTCTTTATCTTTTAATTTTAAAAATTCGTTTAATTTAAAATTTATTTCAGGCATCTTAAATGCATAAAACTTATTTAGAACTAATTATCGGAACCAGTATTTTACGTCCTTTTCTCCTGCGTCTCGATAAAACCAACCTTCCGTTCTTTGTGCTCATTCTGCTCAAAAAACCGTGGGTTCTTTTTCTTTTTAATTTGCTCGGCTGAAATGTGCGCTTCATAAGATTTGCTCCAAACTAAATATTAAAATTATGATAAATTTTAATTAAAGCAAATAAATATTAATATGTCAAGCATTATTTATTTCCAATTTAACCATAACCTATGATAAAATATAGCTTTATTAAGGCTTTTATGAATTAACATATTGATTTTACAAGAAATATTTTGATAAAATTTAATTGAAATATATTTAAAAATTTGATAATGTTGATTTATCTGATTTTTTATAATTTAAATCTTGAGAAAATAATAAGAAAATCAGCGCCGTTTTATTATAAAATTTTAATTTAAGTTCTTGTAATTATTATACAATTTGAGTTATCAACAGTTGTTGACAACTCTGTTTAATTTTATTATTCCCGTCTTTAATAAAAATTTCAAATATATTTTATGGATAAAGTAGACCCTCTGCTTGAAGAATTAAAAAAAGAAATTGGCGCCAGTAATTTTAATATATGGTTCAATCCTACCGATATATGTTTAAGCGAGAATACCTTGATATTTTCCGTTCCAAATAAATTTTTTAAAGATATTATCAATGAATCATATAAAGAAATTATTTTAAATATCTGGAGAAATTTAAACAATAAAGAGGAACTAAATTTTATTTATAATATCAATGAAAGCCCAGATACTTTCAATTCCGGCGAAAACAATATCTCTATTTCTACGCCCGGCATAAAAAATAACGGTTCCGGAGGTTATGTTTTAAACAAAGCGGCTGATATTGAAAAAATTTCGGAGAATAAAAAAAATCTAAAAAAAGCTTATCTTAACGTTAATTCAAAATATACTTTTGAAAACTTTGTTATAGGCTCCGGCAATCAATTTGCTCATGCCGCAAGTTTTGCTGTAGCCAACCTGCCGGGGCAGACATATAATCCTATGTTTATATACAGCGACGTCGGTCTAGGCAAGACGCACCTGCTTAACGCTATAGCAAATAAGATAATAAAAGAAAAAAATTTAACTGTATACCTCGTTTCGTCCGAAAAATTTACTAATGAAATGATAACGTCTATAAGGGACGATAAAATGGTCGATTTTAGAAATAGATATAGAAACGTCGATGTTCTTCTTATAGACGATATACAATTTATTGCAGGAAAAGAAAGAACTCAGGAAGAATTTTTTTATACTTTTAACGCCTTATATGAAAACCAAAAACAGATAGTGGTATCTAGCGATAAAATACCTAAAGACATAGTAAGCCTCGAAGAACGAATACGGTCAAGATTCGAATGGGGGCTGATAGCTGATATTCAGCCTCCTGATTTTGAAACCAGGGTAGCCATCCTTAAGAAAAAAGCCTTATTGAATAATATTAACTTTCCGGACGATGTTTTAAACCTTTTAGCTAATAAAATCAGTTCAAATATAAGGGAATTAGAAGGAGCGATGATTAAAATATCAGCCTATTCCTCTTTTACCGGAAAACCAATTAACATCGACCTTGCAATAGAAGCGACGTCAAATTTACTTAAAGAAAATGAAAAAGTTATAACGGCGGAAAACATTATAAAATCAGTATGTAATTATTTTAATATTAAAATTGGCGATATTAAGTCAAATAAAAAATTAAAGGAATTTGTGGAACCTCGCCAAATTGCTATGTATTTAATAAGAAATCATACGGAATTATCCTTTCCAGAAATAGGCGATAAATTCGGCGGTAAAGACCATTCTTCTATAATTTACGCGGTAAATAAAGTCAAAAAGAATTTAGAAACTAATGAAAAATTAGAAAAAATATTAAATAACATTATTAAAATGATAAAAAAATAATACATAACTATGTTTAATTTATGTTTAATTTTTTATATAAAAAGAATTAAACAATTTTATTAAAAATATACAATAAAATTACACAGGTTTAAAATTATAAATATATTTATAATTTTAAACACTTAAATATTTATAAACTTTTTAAACTCTATTACTACTATTAATGTTTTTAAAATTAATTAATAAATAATAAAAGGCTTGGTTAATTATGTTGAATTTTAAAATTAAAAAGCAATTTTTTTTAAATTGCCTGTCGGCGGTTCAGGGCGCTTCCGAAAAAAAAGGCTCAATGCCGATAATTTCCAATCTGCTTATAGAAAGCATAGAAAATAATTTCATTAAAATAAGCGCGACAGATTTAGAAATTAGTATAGTAACATACTGCGGCGCCGAAATTATATCCGAAGGTAAAACAACCGTAAATTCAAAAAAAATATATAATATTATAAAAGAATTTCCTGAAAATAAAGAAAAAGGAGACGAAGATTTATTTATAAAATTTATTGAAAATGAAGCCGGAGTCGTTACTATAAGCTACAAAAAAACCGTTTTTAAATTAACCACCGTTCCGGCAAGCGATTATCCCACTATTATCGATTTCGAATCTGAGGATAATTTTAACATCGAATTGAAAACCTTTAAAACACTTATTAGTAAAGTAATACTTTCAACAGCGGCATCGGAAGATACGAAAAGAAATCTTACCGGAGTTTATTTTGTTTTAGAAGAATTAGACGGCAAAGATTATCTTAGGTTAGTTGCAACTGATGGGCATAGATTAGCTTTAACCCAATCCGAAATTAATTATAACGGGAAAAAAAACGGCGGTATTTATGATTTATTAAAAATAGGCGTTATAATTCCAAAGAAAATTTTAACCGAAGTTTTAAAATTAGAAAAAGACGGTTTCATAAAAATTTTAATAAATTCAAATAACGTAATTTTTGAATTTGAAAAACAATCGGATAATTTTAATAAAAATACTAAGCTTATATCGAGGCTTATTGAAGGAAAATTTCCGGATTATAATACCGTTCTCCCTAAAGACGGTTATAAAACTTCAATAATTAACACGAAAAATTTTTATAATTCAATTAAAATGGTTTCATTGCTTGCCGAAGAAAAAAGCCATTCGATAGAATTGAGTTTCAGCGAAAATAATCTTTTAATTAAAACGGTTAATACAAACATAGGGGAAGGTAGCGACGAATTAGAAATTAATTATAAAGGCGAACCGATAAGCATTAAATTAAATTCAAGATATATTATGGATTTTATTTCAAATATATCCGAAAACAACTTAAGCGTCAGGTTTAATACTATTTATACCCCTTTTGTTATCGAACCTTATGCAATGTCGGAAAACGAATCGGGCGGCAGTGATAATAAAGTTAAGCCGATGCAGGTTATAGGCGTATTTATGCCGATGAGATATTAATTAAATATTAAAATAAGAGGTTTGTGAATGAGCGGCGAAGAAGAATATAAAAGTTCGGATATTCAAGTATTAGAAGGCTTGGAAGCGGTAAGAAAATTACCGGGAATGTATATAGGTTCAACAGGATTAGAAGGCCTGCACCACTTAGTTTACGAGGTAGTTGACAACAGTATAGACGAAGCGCTGGCAGGATATTGTAAAAATATATTCGTGCGCATTAACATCAACGGCTCTATTACGATAGAAGACGACGGAAGGGGTATTCCGGTAGATATTCATCAGCCGCAAGGAGTTTCCGCCGCCGAGGTTGTTCTTACCGTCCTTCATGCCGGCGGCAAGTTCGATAAAAAATCGTATAAAGTGTCGGGAGGCCTTCACGGCGTCGGTATTTCCGTCGTAAATGCTTTATCCCAAAAATTAGATATGGAAATTTATCGCGACGGATATGTTTACAGGCAGAGCTACAGCAAGGGGATACCGCTCGGCAGGCTTGAAAAAAGCGAAAAGACGAATAAAAGAGGCACTTCCATTACCTTTATTCCAGACTATGAAATTATGGAATATAATAATTTCGATTTCGATATCTTATCTAACAGATTAAGGGAGCTTGCTTTTCTGAATGCGGGAATACATATTAATATAACGGACGAAATTAATAATAAATCGCATGATTTTAAATATGACGGGGGCATTAAATCTTTTGTAGAATATATAAATCAAAATAAAAATGCTATTATTAAAGAGCCTATTTTTATAACCGCAAAAAAAGACGATGTTATCACGGATATAGCCCTCCAGTATAACGACGGATATTCGGAAATATTATATTCCTATGTAAACAACATCAATACTAAGGAAGGCGGAACCCACTTAGTCGGTTTTAAATCCGCATTAACGAGAGTTATAAATAATTATTATATTTCTAACGCGAATAATTTTAAAGACAGGAGCGGCAAGCGCAACGAAACAATACAAATATCCGGCGACGATGTTAGAGAAGGCTTAATAGCCGTAGTCAGCGTTAAAATGCCTAATCCTCAGTTTGAAGGACAGACTAAAACAAAGCTCGGCAATAGTTTTATTAAAGGAGTAGTCGAATCTTTATTAAATGAAAAATTAGCCGAATTTTTCGATGAAAATCCTCAGACCGCAAAAATTATAGTCGAAAAAGCTTTAGATGCTGCAAGAGCCAGAGAAGCGGCAAGAAAAGCAAAGGAACTCGTAAGGAGAAAAAGCTTATTGGACTTTTCGTCTTTACCGGGAAAATTGGCGGACTGTCAGGAAAAAGACCCGTCACAGTGCGAAATATATATAGTCGAAGGAGATTCAGCCGGAGGCAGCGCCAAGCAGGGAAGAGACAGAAAATATCAGGCCATACTTCCATTGAAAGGGAAAATTTTAAATGTCGAAAAAGCCAGGCTTGAAAAAATGCTCGGTTCGGATGAAATTAAGATATTAATTACGGCCCTCGGCGGAGGCATCACGTCGGGAACTTCGAAAAAAGAGGAAAGCTTTTTTAATCTCGAAAAACTCAGATACCATAAAATAATTATAATGACCGATGCAGACGTTGACGGCTCCCATATCAGGGCACTGCTTTTAACGTTCTTTTACAGATATATGAAAGAAGTTATTGAAAACGGCTATCTATACATAGCCCTGCCCCCACTTTACAGGGTTAAAAGAGGCAACAGCGAATCCTACCTTAAGGACGACGAAGCGTTAGATGCTTTTCTTATAAACGAATCTCTTAATTCTCTCAGCGTTTACAGAAAACAGAATGATGCCGCCGACGTAATCTTAGATAAAAAATGGGTTAAAGAATCGATAGATAAAATAAAAAGCTACAAAAATTTAATCAATAAATTAAATAAAACGCATATAAGCGAAGTAACAACTGAATACCTGCTGAATAACGATATAACGTCCAAAGACTTTTTAAAAAACAGCATATCCGATAAATTAAACGCGCTTATCGGTTTTTTAAAAAATAAAGACTATGAAACCGATTTAATAAACGATGAAGATTTTGAGGATTATAATAAACTTATTATCCGGTTTAAGAATTTTATCGCTTCGGCCTGCATAGACAAAAGATTTTTAGAATCGGTAGATTATAAAACGATTTATAATCTAGATAAAGAAATAAAATCGTTAGAACTTTCGAACGTAGTAATAGTTGCCGATTCTAAAAAATATGAAGCAAAAAGCATGAACGATTTTTACGATATTATTAAATCCAAGGCGCCGCAGAATATATCTATACAAAGATATAAAGGACTCGGAGAAATGAATCCCGAACAGCTCTGGCAGACGACTATGAACAAAGAAACGAGGATGCTGAGAAAAGTCAACATAAACGACCTTATAGAAGCAGACGGAATGTTCGATATTCTTATGGGAGACAAGGTAGAACCCAGAAGGAAGTTTATAGAAGATAATGCACTGAACGTGGTGAACTTAGACGTTTAATTTTCCGGCTTAGCGGTTTTAGTTTTCTTAGCCGTTGATTTTACTGAGGCTTTATGTTTTTTGGGCTTAGCGGGATTTTCGCCGGCGTCATCGGAAGCCTTTGTTTTCTTAACCGTTTTTCTTTTTGCCGGTTTCTTTTTGCCGGTTTCTTTATTTTCGATAAGATTATTTGCTTCAGCTTGCGTATGTTCCGCGGAATCTCCGCTCAACGGATTAATCTGGTCTTTTAAATTGGACGAAGCGTTTCTAAACTCCCTTAAACCCTTGCCCAAAGTTTTTCCCAGTTCGGGCAGTTTCGACGGTCCAAATATTAACAATGCGATTACGGCTATAATAATTAATTCGGGAGCTCCGATTCCAAACATTTTTGCCTCTCTTTAAAGTTGATTATATAATAATTTATTAAAATATTCAAATTTCTTTTATGTTATACGTAAACGATATCTTTTACAGCATTCAAGGAGAATCCTCTTTTGCCGGTTATCCGTGCAAGTTCGTAAGGCTTGCGGGATGCAATCTTAAATGCGGCTACTGCGACACTAAAGACGCCTTAGATATTAGAAACTCCAGCCTGTTAAGCATAGGCGAAATTATAAGCTCTTTGTATTCAATCGGAGGAAGCAATAATGTAAAGCTCGCAGAAATAACGGGCGGAGAACCCCTGCTTCAGGAAGAGGCGTTCGACCTGTTCGGCGAACTGATTAAATTAAATTATATCGTTCTGTTGGAAACGAACGGAACTATAAGTTTAAAAAAAGTGCATAAAAAAGTTATTAAAATTATCGACGTTAAATGTCCTTCCAGCGGTTTTTCTAAAGAATTTAATTACGAAAATTTAAAATATATAAATACGTCCGATGAGGTAAAGTTTGTTATAGGGACGGACGAAGATTACGATTTCGCAAAAGATTTTTTAAAAATAAATAAAATTAACACCGGTAAACTGATATTTTCTGCGGTTGAAGGCCATATGTCTTCCAAAGAACTGGCGGAAAAAATTTTAAAGGACGGTTTAAACGTAAGATTAGGGATACAGCTGCATAAGATTTTGCGGCTGAAATAAAACGGCTGAACATTAAGAGATTAAGAGGTTATTTTCCCGCCCTTGCCGGACAATGTCATAATATTATTAAAAACAAAAATGCAAATTCCTATAAACTCCATAGACGCAAATGAACCAAGGATTAAAACCGGATAAAATCCCGACGCGGTATCTTTTAAAATAATCCAGGTTAAAGCCATTCCGATTAAGCCGATATTAGTCAGATAAAATTGAACCGTTATAAGGAACTCGCTGTATAGATTGAATCCGCTGAATCTGGGCAGTACGTGGTAGCCGACCGAATAAATCATCATAGCGATAAATCCAAGCAAAAGAAAATGAACATGCGCTAAAAGCAGGTATCCTATGGACTGCGGATACAGCGCCATAACTAAGCCTAAACCGGTTCCCAATACAAGGTAAAGCAGGGAAGCCACCGTAAAGTATCTTATTATAGGACTCATAATGAATAATATTCTATCAAATAAATTTATAATTTTTTATGATTAATGTCACATTTTTATATTTTTATAATATTTGCAGTAGTTTCTTAAAAAACATTCGGGGCATTTCGGATTTCTTGCGGTGCAGTAAGTGCGTCCGTGGTGTATCAGCCATCTGTGCATTTTCATCCACAGATTTGAAGGTATTATTTTGATAAGGTCGCCCTCTGTTTTTTCCGGCGTATTGGAATCCGCCAGCCCTATACGGTTAGCGACGCGGAAAACATGGGTATCTACCGGGAAACGGGCTTCGTTGAAATATGTGCCCAATATGACGTTTGCCGATTTTCTTCCGACGCCTGGAAGGGATACGAGGGCGTCAAAGTTTTCCGGAACCGTATCGTTATATTTTTTCGCAAGTATTTTTGAAGCCTCTACGAGATTTTTAGCTTTATTGCGAAACATGCCGCATGTTTTAATTTCTTCTTCGAATTGTTCGATTTTTTTTCCCGCGAGGTCGGAAGGCTTAAAATACAGCTTAAAAAGCTTGTCTGTTATTATATTAACTCTTTTATCGGTACACTGGGCGGAAAGGACGACGGCGATTAAAAGCTGAAAAGCATTGCTGAAGTTTAAAAACGGTTTTAAATCGCCGTAATTTTTTTCCAGAAGATTTATAATAGAAGCAATATCTTTATTTTTCAATATTTTTAAACAATTTTATAATATTTCAAAAACATTAAAAAAATACGAAATTTCAAATTTTGCAGATTCTATCGAATCAGAGCCGTGTACCACGTTTCTTTCGATGCTTTCGGCAAACATTTTTCTTATAGTGCCGTCTTTAGCGTCTTTAGGATTTGTTGCGCCCATTATATCCCTGTTTTTTAATATAGCATTTTCGCAGGATAATACCATCGGAATAATCGGACCTTCTGTCATAAAAGCGACTAAGCTGTTAAAAAAAGGTCTTTCTTTATGAATATAATAAAAACCTTCGGCCTGTTTTTTAGTAAGATGAACTTTTTTTAAGGCTTTAATTTCAAAACCGTTTTCTTCGAATATCGAAATAATTTTTCCGGAAAGCTCTTTTTTTACTCCGTCAGGTTTAATTATAGAAAGCGTCTGCTCCGTCATTGTATATACCCCTTTAATTTATTTATTATTTATTTTTAATTTCTTTTCCCAATCTAAAGCCAATTTCGAGAGCTTTCTTGTTATACTCTTCAAATCCCTTAGGCACCCTTTTCATTAAGGCTTTTTCTATGGAATCGTGAGATACAACCCCTGATATTTCGACTAATATGCCGAGAGAGATAATATTCAATCCTAAAAGTTTGCCTAGCTCTTCCCTTGCAGATTTTACCATATCCAACATATATAGCTTGCCTTTTGCTTTCGACAAGTCGGTAACGAGTTCTTTATCGGCTATAACTATGCCGTTGTCTTTAACGTCGCTAATATATTTATTAAAAGATTCCTGAGTCAAAGAAACCATATAGTCAACTTTAGTAGCTTTCGGATATTCTATAGGGTCGTCCGATACGATTACTTCGGATTTGCTTGACCCCCCCCTTGCTTCCGGTCCATAAGACTGGGTTTGAACGGCGTTTTTATTTTCATAAATCGCAGCGGCATCCGCCAGTATGATTCCCGCCAATATTAATCCCTGACCGCCGGAACCCGAAAACCTGAATTCAATTCTGTCGCTCATATTTTAGTTGCCCTCTTAATATTAGATTATTTTGTTTTTATCGATTCCAGTTTTTTATAATATTCCGAGCTAAATTCCGGCTTATCGTTTTTTTCAAACAAAACCCCGGTTTTAAATCTTCCAGCCAGTTCTTCGGCAGACATATTTTCGGCCGAACGTGCGGCTATGGCTTTTTCTTTCTGATATTTAACCATATCCACCGGAGATTTCATTTTATTTCTCCTTCCGTATGAAATATGGCAGTTGGTTATAACGTCCAGTACGGAAAAACCGGTGTGGTTCAATGCGTTTACCATAAATTTTTCTAGCTGAACCGCATGATATGAGGTCGAGCGCCCGACCCATGTAGCCCCTGCGGCCTGCGCCAGATTGCATACGTCGAAAGGAGATTCTATATTTCCAAAAGGCGTGGTGGTAGAATAGCTGTCCAAAGGCTGGGTGGGCGAATACTGTCCACCAGTCATTCCGTATGTGTAATTGTTAAAAACGATTAAAGTCATATCTATATTTCTTCTCGCGGCATGGATAAAATGGTTTCCGCCTATCGCCAACGCGTCGCCGTCGCCCGAAATCGTAATGACTTTAAGCCTTGGTTTGTACATCTTTATTCCTATTGCAAAAGTCAACGCCCTGCCGTGGGTAGTGTGGATAGTATTAAAATCGACGTAACCGGGCAGTCGCGAAGCGCATCCTATACCTGAAGTAATAACGACCTCGTCTTTGGAATATCCGCATTTGTGTATCGCCCTTAACAGCGCCTTAAGGATAATTCCGTCTCCGCAGCCCGGGCACCAGATATGCGGAAGCGTATTTTTTCGCAGGTAATAATCGTAATCGAATTTTGTTTTTATCATTTTAAAATCTCCCGACAAAGTTAAAAAATTAATTAAAGTTCCGATACTTCTTTAATCTTAGCATAAATCTGATCCGGCGTAATAGGTTCGCCGTTAACGATATTTAATCCGTAAACTTTGCTTCCGCAGGCATTTCTTTGAACTTCTAAAATTACCTGCCCCATATTCATCTCCGGAACCAGAATCTTTTTTATTTTTTTTGAAAGGCTTGAAATCTGTTCTTCGGGGAAAGGCCAAATTGTAATAGGCCTGAACATTCCGGCTTTGATGCCGGCGGCTCTTGCCATCATTATGGCCTGCCTTGCCGACCTTGAAGTCGAGCCGTAGGCTACGATAAGTATATCGGCGTCTTCCAGCTGGAACTCTTCGAATTTTTCGATATCTTTTATATTTTTATATATTTTATCTATGAGCCAGTTTTCCGCATTCTGTATTACATCGGTTTTTTGGGAAGGGAACCCCGTTTCTCCGTGGATAAGACCGGTAACGTGATAACGGTATCCTTCTCCCATAGGGGCAAGCGGGGTTACCTTGCCGGAAGTAAAGTTATACGGGTTGTATTTTTCGGGCGGCACGTCCGGAAGTTTAACGTCTATTATCTCGACTTCGTTTTTATCCGGAATAACGACCTTTTCCCTCATATGCCCTATGATTTCGTCGGTTAAAATCATTACGGGCGTTCTGTATTTTACTGCAAGATTAAACGCTCTTATAGTTTCGTAAAGAGATTCGTTAACGCTTGACGGAGTAATGGCTATAATGGCATGGTCGCCGTGAGTTCCCCATCTTGCCTGCATAATGTCGCTTTGGGCGGGAAGCGTAGGCAGTCCGGTAGAGGGACCGCCCCTCATAACGTTAATAATTACGCAAGGTATCTCGCACATAGAAGCATAGCCGATATGTTCCTGTTTAAGAGATATTCCGGGTCCCGACGAAGCGGTAATAGCCTTTGCTCCGCCCAGGGCGGCTCCAAGAACCGCGCCAAGCGCGGCAATTTCGTCTTCCATCTGCAGGAATACTTTTCCTATTTTAGGAAGTTTATTAGACAAAATTTCTGCTACTTCCGAAGAAGGTGTTATAGGGTAGCCCGCAAAAAAATCGCACCCTGCTATAACGGCGCCTTCCGCAATAGCTTCATTACCCTGCATTAATTTTATATTTTTACTCATAATTTTATTGTTCCTCCGTTATTAACTGTTTTATTCTACGCTAATCGAAAAATCGGGACATAGATATTCGCAAATATTGCATTTGGTGCATTTAGATATATCGACGACCTCGGCTACCTCTTTATTCATTGAAAGGACGCCTTCCGGGCAGAATGCGACGCATATCTCGCATCCCTTGCAGTAATTAACGATAATATCGATTTTCACTTCTTCTTTCTTCCCCTTTCCCGAAACTTCTTTTATAGTAAGATTATTTTTAGTTTTAATTTCGGTTTCTATGCCTTCGCATACAACATAGTTAGCAGGACTTAAGGTCGCTGTCGAATTATCCGCGCTATTTGATTTCATGTTTTCCTTTTCAGGCACGTTAGCCTCCTACTAAAATATTAATATTAATTTATAAATTTAAAGCCTTTTTAGCAGTTTCCGCGATAACCGAAGGATTATCGGCTATATGGATTCCGTTTTTTTCCATTGTTTTAAGTTTTTCCGATGCGGTTCCTTTTCCGCCGGATATTATGGCTCCGGCATGCCCCATTCTTTTTCCGGCCGGTGCGGTTTTGCCGGCTATAAATCCTATTACCGGTTTTTTCATATTGCTCTTTATAAATTCAGAAGCTTCTTCTTCCGCGGTTCCGCCGATTTCTCCTATCATAACTACGGCTTTCGTTTCAGGGTCTTCCTCGAACTTTTTTAAAAAAGTTATAAAAGGAGAACCTATTATCGGGTCGCCGCCTATGCCTACGCAGGTAGTTTCGCCGAGTCCTGCTTTGGTCAGCTGATTAACCGCTTCATAAGTCAGAGTGCCGCTTCTCGATAAGACCCCTACGCTGCCTTTTTTATGAATAAAACCGGGCATTATTCCTATTTTGCACTCGTCGGCCGTAATAATTCCGGGACAGTTAGGCCCTATCATAATAGATTTCGAACAATTAAGCGCCGCTTTAACGTTAAGCATATCGACAACCGGTATCCCTTCCGTTATGCAAACTATTAAAGGAATTTCGGCTTCAACCGCTTCTATAATGCCCGCCGCCGCAAAACCGGCCGGAACGAATATCATAGTGGCGTCTATCCGGCATTCTTTTTTTGCCTCTTTAATAGTATTGTAAACCGGAACGGAACCGTCAAATAAGGTTTTGCCTTTA
>JAJZYC010000025.1 GCA_021806125.1 bacterium | reverse complement strand
TATCAACGATATAAAAAAAATAGGCAAGGCGCAAACTTACCTTGCTTATGAGATGGTGCCGTATCACCTTAAAAGCTATTCTATTTTAACGCCTTCCCAGAAAAAAATATTTAAAGAGTTAAGAATGACTAAACTAAATGCTGGATGCATGGCAAAGTGACCATAAGAGGAGAAAGAATAGTCTTAATCTAAAAGCAACTTTGCTTTCAGATTTTTAAAATAGTCTGCCTGGGTCATTTAGCACCTGCTTGAATCTTCGATAGGTTAGGGTTTTGTTTATTTTTTTTCCGTTAATTTAGTGATATAATGATAATACAAATTGTAAGCATTAATAGCGCAAAATTGCTAAATTACCAAAGTTAAAACGTTAAAATGGAATCCGATAAAAAACTTTTACTTCATATATGCTGTTCGCCATGCTTGATGTATCCGTATCATGTTTTCTCCTCTGCATCTCCAGATAAAAAATTCGATAAAATTATAGGTTACTTTTATAATCCTAACATTCATCCATACAGCGAATATCTCAGGCGAGAGGAATCTTTAAAAACATTCAGCGAGGCGGCAGGTTTTAAGGTTATTTACGAAAAAGATTACGATATGGAAGAATTTATCAGAAACGTCGTTTTCAGGGAAGAAAACCGTTGTTATTACTGCGTCGGTAACAGGCTCGAGAAAACAGCAGCTTTCGCAAAATCTTCAAAATTTACCCATTTTTCTACTACGCTTTTATACAGCAGGCATCAGGACCACAGTTATATAAGAGAGACCGGTTTCAATCTGCAAAAAAAATACGGAGTTAATTTTTATTACGAAGATTTCAGGGAGGGCCATAAAGAAGGCATAGAGCTTTCCAAAGGATACGGTTTATACCGCCAGAATTACTGCGGCTGTATTTACAGCGAAAAGGAAAGATTTTTTCGCAAGCAAACAAGCATAAAATGAGTTATAATTAAAATTATAAAAATATAAAAACCGCAATATATCTATTCTAATATGAATGAAGCGTTTAAAAATACTCCTGAAGAATTAATAATTAAAAAAGTCATAGAATATTCTAAGGCAAATAAACATAAGATTCAGGCTTTATGGTTCGGAGAAGAAAACCGCTCATGCGGCGCTATCCTGTCGGATATAAATATGGAAAGTTTAACTTGCTCCTTAAAATTTAAAGATAGTATTTTACATACGCCGCGCGAAGGAGATTTTTTAATTTTGCGGATTTTTTTTCTTTTTGCCCCGATTTCCGGAAAAATTAAAACCGTTAAAGGCGATAAATCTATTACTATCGAAGAATTGAGTTTTATAACTTTAAAGAACAATAAAAGGCGCTATCCCCGATTCATAATGGGTGAGCCCTTAGAAACGCAGATGATGATAGGCAACCATGTTTATTCAATAGAAATTAACGACATTTCTAAAGACGGAATAGGTTTTATATTTTCTTCAGAAAAGAGCATGTCGGGGTTAGCCGGAAAATCTGGATTTATTCAGTTAAATTACAATAACATGCTGTTAAGAATCAGCGGTGATATCGTATGGGTAAACAGATTTTCGCGGAATGATTATATAGGAGGGATGCTTCTTTACACAAATAATCAAGATAAAGATATAATCACAGATATTATATTCGATAACATATTTAAAATAGAAAACGAACTTTTTAAATTCATATCTTTTGTTACCTGCGAAGAAATGAAAATGAAAAAATAAAAAAGGAGATTTTGCTTTATGAAAATTAAGAAAAAATTTGCAATATCGCTCATTCTTATACTTTCTATATTTATTGCATCGTCATCGCTCAGCGGATGCGCTACTTCTAGGGCAACGGCAGCGAGCGGAACGACGGGTGCGCTGTTTGGAGCCGGAACCGGTTTTGTAATCGGGGCACTGACCGGGGGGCCCATAGGGGCGATAATAGGTACGGCGGCAGGACTGTCCATAGGTTATGGGGTGGGCTATATTACCGGAAAGTACGTGGTTACCCGCGAAGGCGGAATTAGAGGTATATCTATGCTTAACAGGCCTTATAAACTTGCCGGCAATGAATTTATATACGACCCGCAAAGCAGTTTTAAAATTAATTTTAATAAAGTTAAAGGCGTTCTTATATCGAATTTAAAAATCTACACTGTTCCAAAATCGGTAAAGTCCGGCGGCATAATAAGCTTAAATATGAAATACGACGTTCTGGGCTCCCCGGTTAATATTAAAAATTCTTCTATTCAGGAAACAAGAATACTCGAAGGATTAAACGGGAAGATTTTTTATACGCATACATCTGCTACTAATATCGGAGAAGAAGGCTTCTACAAAACGGCGCTCTCGGTAAAACTGCCTAAAAAAACGCCTAAAGTTTACATTTACGAAGCCATAGTTAAAGTGAATAACGTGATTAC
Source organism: bacterium (assembly GCA_021806125.1). Lineage (GTDB taxonomy): Bacteria > SZUA-79 > SZUA-79 > Acidulodesulfobacterales > Acidulodesulfobacteraceae > Acidulodesulfobacterium_A. The sequence continues at coordinate 10,111 of JAJZYC010000025.1, read as the reverse complement.
GGCATTAAGTTCCAGGCTGATATTGGTAAAATAATCAGGTTATTTTTTAATCCGGTTTTCGGTGCCGTTTACGAGCCTTTTTATATTAGGGTAATGTTTATATATTATCAATGCCGCGATAAAAATAGAAGCGACAAATATATAAATATTTTTTAGGGTATAGAATATTAAAAAAGGCATAAAAAATGCGCTTACTGTAGAGGCTAGGGAAACGTATTTAGAAGAAAATAATATTGCAAGAAATATTAAAAAAGCTATTAAAACGGCTTCGGGGGAAACGGCTAAGAAAACTCCGAGTCCGGTAGCGACTCCCTTGCCGCCTTTAAATTTTATAAATATAGAGAAACAATGTCCTGCAACCGGCGCTATGATTATTAAAGACAGAAAAATTAAATCCTTTACGGACATAAACTGTAAAGCGTATCCATTCTGCCTGAACGAATCTATGGCTAAAAATACCGGTAAAAATCCTTTACCGGCGTCTATGAGCAAGGTAATTAATCCGAATTTCTTTCCTATTACTCTTGAAACGTTGGTAGCTCCTAAGTTGCCGCTTCCTTTTTTAGTGAGGTCCGGAACGCCTTTTAATTTCGCAATTATTGCGGAAGTCGGAAAACTTCCTATCAAATAAGCCCCGAATATAAAAAATATTTCATACATTTTAAACTATTTTTTCCCCGCAATACGGGCAAAATTTAAGTCCCGGCATTAATGGAATTTCCATACCGCATTTTTTATTCTGGCATATTTTGTTTGTTTCGATGCCGTTTAATTTATTGTTAACGGCGTTGCTTAAATTATCCACAAACTTTTCGAATTTTTTATCATCGTTTTTTTTAAAATTTTTCGTTATTTCATCGATTAAAACGGTGTCGACTGCGAGCCTTTTTTCAAGGCTTTTTCTGTTTATATAAAAATATACCTTAAATTTATTTATTTCTTTTCTGGTAACTATATCTTCATCGATAAATTTTTTAAAACTCTGGCTGATGATTGACGGTGCAAGACCTGTTTCTTCTTTGACCTTTTTGGTGGTTATAGGTTTTTTCTCGTTGTTGATATAATATTTTATTATCATTGCGTATACCATAAATTCAGACGGGCCCATTAATTTTATCTGAAAGTTTGTTATAAGATATCTGCTTGTCCATAAGGCAAGTGCAATGTAATAAAATTTATTGTAATTATCAGATTTAAGCAGGAAACTATCAAGGTTTTTTTCCTGAACGTCGGTTATTATTTTATTGCCTTTCAATAACTTGATAACGCCGCCGATGAGATTATTGATAACGGGAGTGTCGGAATCGGTAAAATTGCAAAATTGTAACGCGGCTATATTTATTTCGTTAAATTTTTTAAGCTCGGCGTAAGGAAGAATGTAGTTGGTTTTTCTTTTGTCTTCGTTTAACGTAGATTTTTTAATCAGTTTTTCGTCCTGAAGCTTTTTAAGAACGGTTGCAAGATGAGGCGTCGAAACATATAAACGGTTTAATTCTTTATATGAAACCGTTATGCCGTTTTTCTCGAATTCTTTCTTCTCTTTTTCCGACGAATGGGTATATTTGTATGCAAAGTATGCGAAAATTGTAAATTCGATATCGGTTAAGTATGCGACGTTTTTATATCCGCTCGGTATATTTATAATGGTATCTTTTATTAATTTTTCCCTGCTTAAGAAAAAAAGGGAGAAAAGAATATAGAGTTTTGCTTGTAATGTTTTCATTTTTTAACTCCTATATTTACTATTAATATCATTAATGTTATAAAAATAAAAAATATATAAATCTATTTTGCCTAATTTAGAACTTCATATATTTTTTACTATTATAATATTTTCTTTTATTAATGTAAAGAAAAAATATAAAGAAAAATTGAATTTTTTTTTAATATATAATAAAATAAACAAATGAACAGAAATAAGGGCTGTATAGCCGAACTGGATTATTTTATAGAAAAATACGGCGTTTCGCTGAACAGCGAAGCAATAATAAAAGAAGATATTTTGCGGCAGGGAATTGCTTTCGAAGAAGTTTCGCACGAAGAAAATTTTTCGGGTAAATCCTATTTTATTTTTTCATTCAATGTCGATAACGACGGCGATGTAATCAATAAAAAATATCCGGAAGAAATATCTGTCGAAAACGGACCCTATAATCTGCAACGAACTATTATTTCGGTCAGGATTAATAAAACTTCCCCTTATATAGTTAAATACGAACCGGAAGACGGCGGCTATAAACTTTATCTCGAAGACGGCTATATGGGGGATGTTTCTTTTTCTCCCGAAAAGTCTTATATGCTAAAAAAAACCGAGTCGGGAAAGTCGGTAAGGGACGTCGCTCCGACTATAGAATGGGGCTATCTAATATATCTTGCCGTATTCAGGATGTGCCAGTATTTTGAAAATCATACCGAGTGTGCATTCTGCGATATGAACTCAAATTACTTAAATCAAAAAAAAGCAAATAAAAATTATTCCGCGGTTAAATCGGTCGAGGACATTATAAACGCCCTGTCCGTAATCGAATCTTCCGAAGATTCTTCTGCTGGAGCATATACTTTAACGGGCGGGAGCATTATAGACGAGGTCAAATTTAAAGGCGATACGGAAATAGATTTTTACGTTAGATTTCTTGAAGCTATAGAAGAAAGGTTCAAAGGTAGATGGCTCAGCAAAGTCGTCGTACAGGCGCATACGCAAAAAAATTTAATGAGGCTTAAATCCGCCGGCGCTTATATTTACCATACTAATTTCGAGGTATGGGATAAAAATCTTTTTGAAAAAATTTGTCCGGGTAAATCTAAATTTATCGGAAGAGACGAATGGATTAAAAGAATCGTCGACGCAGTTGAGGTTTTCGGAGAATACAAGGTTATTCCGAACTTCGTCGGCGGCGTAGAGCTTTCAAAGCCTTTCGGGTTCGAAAGTATAGACGAAGCGGTAAATTCAACCGCCGAAGGGCTTGAATTTTTCATGTCGCAAGGGGTTATCCCGAGGTATACTACATGGTGTCCCGAAAAAACCAGCAAGCTTGGAAAATTGGGCAATTCATCCGCTCCGCTGGAATATTACGTTAAACTTCTTCTTAAATGGCATGAACTGCACTATAAATATAATCTTCCGGTTCCGGAAGGCTATGGTTCGGCTGGACCCGGTAAAGCAGAGTTTTCGGTCAGCGCATTTATGGATGCTTTTAAGGTTGAAACGTTGTAAAATTTATGTTAATATATAAATATATGTATATTTATATACAAAACTATTACATAACTAAAATTTAACTAAAATTAAAGAGGGGTTTTTATGAATAAAGAAAACAACGAAAATGAAATGAACGGAAATAAAGATTATTACGAAGAAGGTGCAGATTCGTGCGGTTGCGGCAGCGGGGAGGAAGAGGATTCCTGCGGATGCGGGAGCGAGAGTGAAGAAGAAGGTTCTTCCTGTGGATGCGGCGGGGGCGAAGGACACGGGCACGGAAGCAAGAACCCGTTTGACGAACAAACGCCGATAAGCGGAGTAAAAAACATCATAGCGGTCGCAAGCGGAAAAGGCGGAGTAGGAAAATCTACGTTCAGCGTCAACCTTGCTATTACGCTTGCAAATCAAGGAAAAAAAGTAGGGTTGTTAGACGCCGACCTTTACGGTCCCAGCGTTCCCACTATGATGGGAATAAATAAAAGACCAGACCTAACGTCTAGTAATAAAATCGTCCCCCTTGAGAAATTCGGGATAAAACTTATGTCGTTAGGATTTTTAATTCCGGAAGATGCTCCCGCTATATGGAGAGGGCCGGTGGTAATGCAGGTCATAACCCAGTTCTTAAAAGACGTCGAATGGGGCGAAATAGATTTTCTGGTAGTCGATCTTCCTCCGGGAACCGGCGATATTCAGCTTACGCTGGTGCAGACGGTTCCTATAAATTTTGCCGTAGTCGTTTCGACCCCGCAGGATATTTCGCTTATAGACGCGAAGAAAGCCCTTGCGATGTTCGATAAAGTGAACGTGCCTGTTTTTGGAATTGTCGAAAATATGAGTTATTTCATTTGCCCGCATTGCAATAAGCGTTCCGATATATTTAAACATGGAGGAGCTAAAGCGGCCGCCGAAAAATTAGGCGTGAATTTTCTAGGGGAAATACCGATAGTCGAAGATATTTGCGAACTTTCGGACAAAGGCGAGCCTATAATGACCAAAGACATACACCCCGAGGTAAAATCGGTATTTAATAAAATATCGGATTCCCTGATTTTAAGGTCTGAGCAGAAGGTCGGGGCATAAAAAAATATTAGAAACAATGATGTAAGCATAAAAAAATTATTAAATCTTATTAAGGAGGATTTACTAAATGTCTTCAGAAAAAGTTTTAGCGTTTACTGATTCAAATTTCGATGCCGAGGTTTTAAAATCGGATAAGCCTGTGATTGTTGATTTTTGGGCTGTTTGGTGCGCTCCTTGCAGGGCGGTTGCTCCTGTAATCGATGAAATCGCATCGGATTACGACGGAAAAATTAAAGTAGGCAAGGTCAATGTTGACGAAAATCAAGTTATTCCGGGTAAATACGGAATAAGGGGAATACCTACGGTTATTCTCTTCAATAAAGGGCAGGTCGCAGACCAGATAGTAGGAGCGGCTCCGAAAGGCTCTTTCAAACAGATGATTGACAAAGTCTTAGGAAATTAATAAAAATAAAAAAAATCACCGTTAGAGACTATTATAAAAATAAAGGTGTCTGATTAATTTATTAAAAATAAATAAGAATCAGACACCTTTATTTTTTTTATTGGTTAAAAGCTTATAACTACTTCTTTTATCGATTTGTTCGTTGATTTGGATACGGTAAAGTTTATATTATCTATAGTAAATTTTTCGCCCGGAACCGGTATGCGCCCAAGCCTGTCCATTATTAATCCGGATATGGTCTCATAATCCGCTTCGGGGTTATTTATTATGCCTACGTTAAAGAGTTCGGACAGTTCGTCTAAAGTTAATTTTGCGTTTATTAAATAAGTATTTTTTCCTATTTTTTTATACATTGCTTCTTCTTCGTCGGTTTCGTCCCTGATTTCGCCGACTATTTCTTCAAGTATATCTTCAAATGTGATTATTCCCGATGCTCCGCCGTATTCATCTACTACCACTACCATCTGCTGGCGGCTTTTTTGCATTTTTAGCATTATGTTGGATATTTTTAATGTTTCAGGTATAAATAATACCGGCCTTGAGATTTCGCCTACTAATTTATTTGCGTTTTCAGCGTTATATATATCGAAGGCAAAAACTATTCCGGATATATTGTCTATTCTGTCTTTATAAACCGGTATTCTCGAATAATTAGTTTCCGAGAAAATCTGCCTCGCTATATTTACATCGTCGTTTTCGTTTAGCGCTATTACGCTTATAAGAGGAATCATAATATCTTTGGATGTTTTTTTACCGAATTCAAATATTCTCTTTATTATTTTTTTATCGTATTCTTTAAATTCTTCGATATTTCCGCTTATTGTCAGAACTTTAATGAGTTCGTCTTTAGTTAAAAAAACATTCTTAGACTTGCTTTTAAAAAGTAAGTTTAAAAATTTAGACAGAATTATAAAAATTATATTTACCGGAAAAAATATGACGGAAAAAAAAGTTATAAGGGGAATACTTTTAAGCATAAGAGAGTTTGCATGGCGCCTATATAACATTTTGGGAATTATTTCACCGAAAACCACCATAATTGGGGTAAGAATAATTGCTACTATAAAAGGAGTATATGATTTTGCATATTCATATATAATGGCAGTTGCAAGAATAGTAGCCGAAGTGTAAGCTATATTATTTCCTATAAGCGACGTAGAAAAAGTGCTTTCCGGTTTTTTAGTCATTAAGAGCAAAAACTTGGCAAGTTTATTCCCCTTAGACTCTTTATGCTTTATTTTAATCTTATCGTAACTTATAATGCCTATTTCCGAACCGGCGAAAAATCCTTCAAAAAATATAGCCGCAATTATTACGGCTATATAAATATATATATTATTGTGCGTCATATTCGTCCTCTATCTCTCCGAAAATTTCTTCCAGCAGGTCCTCCATAGTTATAATGCCTGCCATTTTCCCGTATTCGTTGACTACCACAGCGATATGAATTTTTTTCTTTTGCAGTTCTCTGAAAAGCTCCAGCGCGTTTTTTGAACCTGGTATAAAATATGGTTTTATAAGGAAAGAATTAAGAGTCCTTTTTTCTTCCCCTTTATTATAAACTTTGGATAAAATATTCTTCGCAAGAATTATTCCTATTATATTGTCTTTATCTCTGAAATATATAGGAACCCGGGAGAAATGATACGATTCTATTAGTCCTACGGCGGAAGAAACGGGAGTGTTTACATCCAATTCAAATACGTCATCCTTTTTTGTCATAATGCCGGCGGCTTTTAAATATGAAAGTTTTAAAAAATTTTTTATAAATTCGTATTCTTTTTCTTTTATCTCCCCTTCATTTTTGCCTATTTCGATAATAGTTCTTAATTCTTCGTTCGATATAGACTCCTCCTTTTTTAACTGGAGACGTTTTCCGCTTAGCCCAGTTTTTTCTATCAATAATCCTGCAAAATATACCGGATGGAAAAATATATCAGAAATAATTAAAGATAATTCTATAGGTTTCTTAAGAGCTATTATTTTCGGAATTATTTCCGCAAGTATTATAAGGATAAGCGAAATAGATATAATGGAATAAATAACCGGCGTATGTTTAAAATATCTATTTAAGATTATCGACCCTATACTTGCCGTTATAACGTTTGCCGTCATATTTCCTATTAAAATTATTACAAGAAATACCGACGAATTTCTTATTAAAAAAATCACCCTGCTTTTTTTTCTCATATTTAGATCGTCAATATCTGTCTGAGTAAGAGAAAATATCGAAGATTCAGAAATAGAAAAAACAGAGGAAATTATAAGAAATAAAATAAACAGAAAAAATGAAATGATGCTGTACATATAGTTTATAAATGTTTATAAGTAAAATCCTGAGGGATGTAGGGGTCGCCGTTCTTTAAAAAAATTACGCATGCGGGCTTATCGTTTATATATCCGATTTTATTTATTTTAACCCCGGAGGTTTTTGACAGTGCCAGCAGTTCTTTTTCTTTATTTTTTTTCGATGTCCATAAAAGCTCGTAATCTTCCCCGAATGAGACAGCTTTATCGATATAATCCTCGATATTTAAAATCGTGCAGATATATTTCAATTCCTCATTTAACGGAATCTCGTCTAAATATATCTCGCATCCGCACCCGTAGCCGATTACGTTAAAAATATCTTTAACGAGTCCGTCGCTTATATCCGTTAATGAACCGGCAAGTTTTTTTTCCGATAATTTTCTGCCTAAATTTATCCTCGGTTCCGGAAGTTTATGTTTGTTTATGAAATTTTCTATGAGTTTTTTATCCTCCAGACCGAGATTTGGATAGTTTTTAAATATATAATCTTTATTGGAGTTAAGATAAAACGCCATCCACGAATTTCCGAGTTCTCCGGAAACATATATTTGCTCGCCTTTTTTGGAGCTGAATCGCCTGACGACGTGTTTGTCTTTATAGTCGCCTATTATGGTAGCGGATATCGAAAATTCGGAAGATTTTGATATATTTCCGCCTATAAGCGATACCCTGTATTTTTTTGCAGTGTCTATAATACCTCGTAATGTTTGTTTGATATCGGCTTCATTTACATATGCAGGCATAAAAAGGGACAAAACAAACAACCTCGGAATTCCGCCCATAGCGGCAATATCGCTTAAATTTACAAGTAAAGTTTTTTCCCCTATTTCATAAAAATTATATAAATCAAAATTGAAATGGACGTTTTCGGTTATGCTGTCGGAACTCACGAGCATACGGTTTTTATCTTTAACGATAGCGCAATCGTCCCCGATTGATTTAATAATTAACGACTTATTAAAACTTTGAGTTTCCGAACTTAATAGTTCTATCTCTTTTATCAGCCGCGTTTCACTTAACTTTTCTTTTTTTAGCACCCTTATTTTTTTTAGCCGGCTTAATTTTATTAGAATCTGAATTTACATTCGTATCCCCGCCGGATATACCTATTATTGCATGTTTTATGACTTCGTCCATATGCCTTACGGGTATAAATTTCAAATTTTTCTTGACTAACGGGGAAATATCTTCGAGGTCTTTCTTGTTCCTTTCGGGTATAAGAATAGTTTTTATTCCAGCCCTTAAAGCGGCTAATGATTTTTCTTTTAAACCGCCTATAGGCAGGACGTTGCCCCTTAGGGTTATTTCGCCGGTCATGGCGATATCTTTTCTAACCGGCTTTTTTAATACAGCCGAAATCAGCGAAGTCGCCATAGTGATTCCCGCGGAAGGCCCGTCTTTCGGTATGGCGCCTTCGGGTATATGTATATGAATATCGTTTTTTTCAAACGTATCGGTTTTAATTCCGAGTTCGTCAGCTTTAGAGCGGGCATAGCTGACTGCGGCATGAGCCGATTCTTTCATAACGTCGCCGAGCTGGCCGGTAAGAGATACAGCCCCCTTGCCTTTAACGAGTATAGTTTCTATATAAAGAACTTCTCCTCCGACAGGCGTCCAAGCAAGACCGGTGGCTACTCCTATTTCGTCTTTCTGCCTTTCTTCTTCGGGAAGTATTTTTATGGTTCCGAGGTATTTATGTATGTTTTTATCGGTTATAATATATTTCTTAATTTTATTTTCGGCTATATTTCTCGCGACTTTTCTGCATACCGTACCTATTTCTCTTTCTAAATTTCTTAAACCTGCTTCGCGGGTATAACCGGCAATAATAGATTTTACCGCGCTCGGCTTAAATTCAATATAATCTTTTTTTAATCCGTTTTCCTTAATCTGTCTGGGTATAAGATATTTTTCGGTTATTTTTTCTTTTTCTTCCAAAGTATAGCCGGACAGATTTATAATTTCCATCCTGTCCCTTAAAGGGGAAGGTATGGTGTCGGCGACGTTGGCGGTTGCGACGAACATAACGTTCGACAGATCGAAAGGAACATTGAGATAATGGTCGGAAAAAGAAAAATTCTGTTCCGGATCCAGCACCTCTAAAAGAGCGGAAGAAGGGTCGCCCCTAAAATCCGTTCCTACTTTATCGATTTCGTCTATCATAAAAACGGGATTATTGGTTCCAGCCTGTTTTATTCCCTGAATGACTCTTCCCGGAAGCGCTCCGACGTATGTTCTTCTATGCCCCCTTATTTCAGCTTCGTCATGTACGCCGCCCAAAGAAACCCTTATGAATTTTCTATTCATAGCCTTTGCGATAGATTTCCCCAGAGAAGTTTTTCCGACTCCTGGGGGTCCTATGAAGCAAAGTATAGGTCCTTTCATTTTTTTATTTAGTTTTCGGACGCTTAGGTACTCAAGTATTCTCTCCTTGATTTTTTCAAGGTCGTAGTGGTCCTCGTCCAAAATTTTTTTTGCGGTTTCTATATCAAGATTATCCTTAGTCTTTTTCGACCACGGTATATCGGAAAGCCATTCTAAATAAGTCCTTATCGTCGATGCTTCCGCGGCATCCTGATGCATAGATTCAAGTCTCGATAACTGTTTTTCGGCTTCTTTCAGCACTTCCTGAGGCATTTTCGCCGCCGTTATTTTTTCCCTAAGTTCGGCAATTTCCTGGGATTTTTCATCAGTTTCGCCGAGTTCCTGCTTAATCTGCCTTAACTGCTCCCTTAGAAAATAATCTCTTTGGGTTTTCGTCATTTCTTCTTTTGCCTGGGATTGTATTTTAGCCTGCATAGAAAGGATTTCTATTTCTCTCGCAAGTATGTCGTTTACTTTTTTAAGCCTTTCCACCTGTTCGGTTTCTTCTAGTATTTTCTGAGATTCGTCTATTTTTAAACCTAAATTAGACGCTACTATGTCCGCAAGTCTCCCTGGGTTAGTTATATTTTCGAGTATGATTAGTATATCCTGAGACGGTAGTCTGCCGAGAGATACGTATTTTTCAAGCTGTTCTTTTACGTTCCTCATAAGAGCATCGACAGCCGGGGTAATTTCAGCAACGTTTTCGTCTTTGATCTTTGATACTTTTACAAGGTAGAAAGGCTTTATTTGAA
>JAJZYC010000024.1 GCA_021806125.1 bacterium | reverse complement strand
TTGCCTGAACTTCTTTTGCGTCTTCTTTAAACCTTTTCAGCGAGTCGATGTGTCCGGTATATATTACCACGTTATCCCTTAACAGCCTGACGTTTGACGACCTTTTGACGACCCCGCTTAATACGAACGACCCTGCAACGGCACCCGATTTCGGTACGTTAAAAACGCTTCTTACCTCCACCTTGCCGGTAATTTTCTCTTTTTCTATAGGGGCAAGAAGTCCCTCCATAGCATCTTTTATGTCTTTTACAGCATCGTAAATTATGCTGTAGTATCTTATTTCTATACCTTCGGTTTCGCTTAATGCCGAAGCCTTAGACTCCGGGCGCACGTTAAAGGCTATGATTATAGAGTTAGTCGCTTTTGCAAGCATAACGTCGCTTTCTGTAATTGCCGACGCCCCGCTGTGTATTATATTGACTTTTACCTTTGGGTTGGAAAGTTTTTTAAACGACTGTATTAAAGCTTCCATAGAGCCGTAAACGTCTGTTTTAACTATTAGCCTGAGTTCTTTTACGTCTCCGGATTTAATCTTTTCGTACAATCCCTCGAGAGTAAGCCTTGCATTTGAGCTTAACTCGACTTCCCTGTGCTTCAACTGCCTCTCTAAACTTATTCTTTTAGCCTCTTTCTCGTCCTTAAGCGCGATAAAATTGTCTCCCGGAGATGCAACGCCTTCCAATCCGAATATTTCGACGGGAGTGGACGGACCGGCCGTTTCAATCTTATTTCCCTTGTAGTCTAGCATTGCCCTGACTTTAACGTAATACAAACCGCATACCGCGCTGTCGTTAACTTTTAATGTGCCGCTCTGTATTAAAACCGTAGCCACGGGACCCCTTCCCTTATCGAGCTTTGCTTCGATAACGGTTCCCCTTGCCGGTTTGTTAGGATTTGCTTTTAATTCTAATATTTCGGATTGGAGTATGATGAGTTCGAGGAGTTCTTTTATTCCAGAGCCCGTTTTAGCCGAAACCTGCGCATAAAGGGTCGTCCCTCCCAGCTCTTCGGAAACGAGGCCGTATTCCAGAAGACTGTTTTTAATTTTAGCAGGATTTGCGCCCGGCTTGTCTATTTTATTTATTGCGACTATAATCGGAACGTTGGCAGCTTTAGCATGGTTAATAGCTTCTATAGTTTGAGGCATAACTCCGTCGTCTGCCGCAACTACAAGGACTACTATATCGGTTATGCCGGCGCCTCTAGCCCTCATTTCCGTAAACGCTTCGTGTCCCGGAGTATCGAGAAAAGTAATCATAGAGCCGTCTATCTCGACGCTGTATGCGCCTATGTGCTGGGTTATACCGCCGGCTTCGTTCGATGTAACGTTCGTTTTTCTTATAGCGTCGAGCAGTGAGGTCTTGCCGTGGTCAACGTGTCCCATAACGGTAACTACCGGCGCCCTCGGTAAAAGTGAATCTTCGGCATCTGCGGATTCTTCAAGGGCTATAGCTTCGTTAAAACTTACGTTTTCTACGGTATATCCATACTCGGAAGCAATGAGGGAAGCCGCATCTATGTCTATTATATGATTCATAGTAGCTATTATGCCGACATCCATTAATTTTTTTATAACTTCGGACGCTTTAACTCCGAGTGCCTGGGATAATTCGTTTACGGTTATGCCGCTGCTTATTTTAATCACTTTCTTGGATGCTTTTTTTTCTGGCACTATCTGCTGGATGCGCTTCGGCTGTTTATGAAACTTACCGCCGAATTTTCTTTTATGCTTCCTGAAAATAAACGATTCCCCTTCCTCGGACGTGTCTATAAATTTTTCGTTCTTAGAAAATTTAGCTTGGGGACCTTTCTTTATTTCTTCTTTTTTAACAGGTTTTTTATAGGGCGAGGATTCAGGTGCTTCTTCTGACATACTCTTAGCTTTCAGGGTGTCTAACGTTTTTATTACGCTAAGAACGTCCGGTTTTTGAACTTCTTCTTTTTTGCCGCCTTTTTTTAATTTAATAACGTTTTCTTTTCCCTTGGCGGGTTTTTCTGCCGCGGTTGCATGGCGCGGAGGTTCAAGCTTTTTATGCTCTTTAAATTCCCCTGCATTTTTAACAGGCGTTAAAACTTCGACAGGCTCCAAGAGCCTTTCGCCGGATTCATGTTTTTCGGTTGAAGATATATTCGCCGGTTGCGGCTCGGTTAAAATTGCTTTAGTTTCTTCCGGTTCCGTCCTGCTTGCCCTTCTCCTGATAACTCCTTTAGAAACCCTTCTTTCTTCCATTATTTTCCCTTTTTTAGTGTGCAGTCTTAGCTTTCTCTTTTATATAGTATCTTGTTCTATTTTTTCTTTAAGCTCTATATCGGATTTTACTTTTTCTAAATAAACGCTTGCCGAATTAATAATTTTCTCGGCTTTTTTTACATCCACGGAAATATCTTTTGCTAATTTTTCCGCGTCGGCGCCGGATATATCGTTTGCCGATGCATAACCGTTCTGATACAAAAGCTTTGCCGTAATTTCCCCGACTCCGGGAATGTCCATAAGGTCTTTATAAGCGTTTTTATCCTTTGTGCTGATTTTAGATTCGCTTAAAATGTCTATTTTATAACCGGTAATTTTTGTCGCAAGCCTTACATTTTGACCCTGTTTGCCTATCGCAAGCGCAAGCTGGTCGTCGGGAACCACGACGGTAATAGATTTTAAATCCTCGTTAACCATAATATTGGAAACTTCAACCGAACTTAGAGCGCTTACGACAAATTTCGATGGATTATCCGAATAAGGTATAATATCTATTTTTTCGCCTCTAAGCTCGTTAGTTATACTCTGTATCCTTATGCCTCTCATTCCGACGCAGGCGCCTACAGGATCTATATCTTTATTGGTGGTCGCAACGGCAATTTTAGACCTGAATCCGGGCGCCCTTGCAACTCTAACTATCTTAACGGCTCCATCATATATTTCGGGAACCTCGGTCTCAAAAAGTTTGGCTAAAAACTCGTCCGAAGCGCGTGATAGAATAAGTTTAGGACCGCCTTTTTCCATTTTTATATTGGACAGTACGGCTCTTATCCTGTCGTGCGGCCTGTATGTTTCGCTGAATATTTGCTCCTGCCTTGGCAAAATAGCCTCGGTTTTACCAAGATCTACTATTATTACGGACTTTTCGACCTTCCTTACGAGTCCGCTGACTATCTCTCCCTTTCTCTCGTTAAATTCGTTAAAAATATTTTTGTATTCGATTTCTTTTATTTTTTGGAAAATAATCTGTTTTGCAACCTGCGCTTCTATTCTTCCATAAATATTTTTTTCTACTTTAAGTCCGAGGCTATCTCCGATAATAGCATCTGGGTCATCTTTAAGGGCTTCTTCGAGAGATATTTCAGTTTTGGCGTTTTTAACTTCTCCCACTACAAGTTTAAACATAAAAACCTCTATCTCGCCGGTTTCCTCCGTAAAATGCGCTTCTAAATCATAACCCTGCCCGAGGTTTTTTCTGGCTATAGCAAGAATAGCCTGTTCCAAAGCCTCCACCACCAGATATCTGTCGATATTTTTATCTTTTGATACCTGGTCTATCACCGGGTTTAAATCGTTTATAATAATTTGAGGCACCTTAAGACTCCTTAATTTTATAAATTTATATTATACGACCAACAAATTTCCTTTCTTTATATCGCAAAAACCTACCGTCCTATGTTTATTCTCTATTTCGTCGAAAATAGTGATGCCCGGGTTTTCGTCTTCGCCCGACGCGTCCGTTATCTCCCCTATGAGATTAATTCTGCCGTCTATTTTATTTTTTAATGCTATTTTTACTCTTTTGCCTATAAATTTTTTATAGTCGTTAAATTTCAACAATACCCTGTTTATGCCGGGGGACGAAACTTCAAGAGTGTATTTAAATTTTATAATGTCTTTGACGTCGAGAATCATACTTAATTCTTTAGATATTTCGGACAAAGCCGATATTCCCACCCCGCCGTCGGCATCGACGTACACTCTTAGAATAGCGCCGCTGTTTTTTCTTGCCGGAAAAAACACTGCCCCTACAAGATAACATCCGTAATAAGGCACTATATCCTCGATAATTTTTTCTATTTCTTTTATTAAATTTTCGTGCATAAAACAAAAAAAGCGGGTATAACCCACTTTTATATAAAAACCTTGTCGTAAAATATTTTTTATATACTATAATATAGAATTATAAATGAAATTAAATAAAATATCAACAATAAATTTTATGCCCGTATCTTACGGAATATAAAAAAAGCCCGCATGCAGGCGCGCATATAATATTACGCACTTGATTTTCTCCTTTAAGCATATCAGTCAGGCGCTTAATATCCATTTTTCCAGTTCCGCATAAAATTATAACTCCGACTATTCTCCTTACCATATGCCTTAAAAAACCTTCCCCTTCTATAAATATATCAAACCCGTAATTTTTGCGGCACACTTTTATTTGGGTAATTACTCTGTGGTAATTTCTGTTTTTTTCTCTTCTTTCCCTTTTCGCAAAATTAAAGAAATTATTTCTTCCCAAAAAAACATTTGCGGATTCATTCATTAAACCAATATTCAACTCTTCTTTAACAAACCACGACTTGTCCGATAACAACGGGCTCCTGAATCCGGAATTTATTTTATAAAGATACGTTTTTGAAATAGTATCGTATGTCGCATGAAACGAATCATGCACTATTTCTAAGTTCTTTACTGATATGTCGCGGGGCATAATTCCGTTTAGCGCATTTTTAAACCTTGTTAAATCATAATAAAAAGGAAGTTTAAAATTGGCAACCTGGTTTAAAGCGTGAACGCCAGCGTCGGTTCTACCCGAAACGAATAATTTTACGTCTAATTTAGTAATAATTTTTATAGCTTTCAGTATTTCGTTTTCTACGGTTTTATTTCTTAACAGCGCTTTAACGCTGTTTTGAGCCTGCCAGCCGTTATAATCAGTTCCGCAATATTCAAAAACCATTAAATAATTCATACGATTATTATAATACATATTTAAGATTGCTTCGTCGTCTCCAACTCCTCGCAATGACAGACGCCGATTGTCATTGCGAGCGCAGCGAAGCAATCTCAAAAAATTAAATTAATTATTATCCGTTATTGCCGCTTTTAGAAAGTATATATCTTAAAGACCGAAGCGACAAACCTAAACTTTTTGCGGCTTCCAATTTAGAGTTTTCCTTTTTTATCCTGTTTGCCGCTATGTATTTTTCTAATTCTTTCATAAAATCCGGAAGCGATATGTTCTTATTTCTGTTGATGCGGTCGAATATATCCGCTATCTCGGACATATAAATTTCGGGGTCGGTTCCGTTAAACTCCTCATTTCTTTGAAAACCGCCCGCTTCATTTTTTGCAGGAGTCGTGCTTTTTGCTTTATTTGCGCTATTAAAAATATAATCGGGAAGACATTCCATGCTTATTTCTTTCGGCGTGTCTCCGGCGCCAGATATATCCCATCCTTCGCAATAAATACAGGCTCTTTCGATAAGGTTTTCGAGTTCTCTGGTATTTCCGGGATAATCGTAATCCATAAGAGCCGACAGCGCATCACGGGAAATAGAATCTATATTCTTAGAAAACTTTTTTATAAAATAAGAAATAAGCGGCGGAATATCTTCTTTATGTTCCCTTAGAGGAGGCATCTCGATATTTATGGAATTTAACCTGTAATAGAGGTCTTCCCTGAATTTTCCGCCGGATATTAACGCGCTCAAGTCCTTGTTCGTTGCGGCTAATATCTTAATCCTTGCGGACTCTTCCGTATTGGAGCCTAATTTTCTATATACTTTCTCCTGTAAAACCCTTAATAATTTAACCTGGACGCTTAAAGGCAAATCGCCTATTTCGTCTAAAAAAAGAATTCCTCCGTCCGCATATTTTATCAACCCCATTTTATCGGATTCCGCGCCTGTAAATGCACCCTTGACATAACCGAACAATTCGCTTTCGATAAGATTATCAGGGATAGCTGCAAGGTTAACGGGCACGAAAGGAATATTTTTTAAACTGCCTGAATTTTTGGAATAAATTTCGTAAACCAGCCTCGCCGCAAGTTCTTTTCCAGTTCCGGACTCGCCTGTAATGAGAATATTATTAAAAGCGGAAGAAATCCTGGATATTTCGTTTACGACGTTTTTTATCGCTTTTGAAATTCCTTTTATTTCGCCTGACGTAATACAAACCGATTTCAGGTCGTTTAATTCGTTAAAAACTGAAAAATAGTCCAATGCTCTTCTGACGGTAATTTTAAATTCCTCATTGTCGAACGGTTTAGCCATGTAATCGAACGCTCCCAGCTTTATTGCTTCTATGCCGGTTTTAACATCGGAATACGCCGTCATTAATATAACCGGAATATGTTTATATCTAGAGATAAAATCCGCTTTTTCCCTCCTGAAATATTTTATTAAATCTATGCCCGACATCTCGGGCATCTTAATATCCGATATAATCAAATTAAAATTTTTTTCGTCTATAAGCTTTATTGCCGAACTTACGCTTTCGGCGGTAAAAATATCGTATCCCTCCAGCTTAAGGAGTATGGCTAACGATTCAAGTATGGACTTTTCGTCGTCTATTATTAATATTTTAGGTTTATTTTCCATTTTAAAACAAATTTTAAATATATCATTAAAAATCACCGTCAGAATTTTTTCCTGGATTCCCGCGAAAGCGGGAAACGAAGTACAGCGAAGCTCATCCAGAGTTATTTAGTTCGGCATTTGCGGTATATTTATTCTTATTAAAGTTCCCTTTCCCGCCCTGCTTGTAATGTTTGCTTCTCCGCCCAAGCTTTCCGTTATCGAATAGACTATCGACAGTCCTAATCCGAAACCGTTTTCCTTCGTCGTAAAAAGCGGCTTGAAAGCATTTTTTCTCGTAAAATCGTCCATTCCTTCTCCGTTATCCGAAACACCGATAGAAATATAATTTTTATCCATTCCGTTTTTTATCTTTTTTGAACCTATTCTTATAATTCCCGCATTGCATTCGCTGTTTTTAACGAGCGACGACTTTCTTTCTATGGATTGTACGGCATTTTGAATTACATTTGCAAATATCTGTCCTATTCTGCTTTTTTCGGAGAATATTTCAGCGTCCTTGCCGACGCTGTTATGAATTTTAATCGAGTTGAAAGCATATCTCGAGACTAATTCTTCTAAAAATAAAAACAAGTTGAATTTTTCAAAATTCCCGTTTCCGCCTATAGTTTTAGACTTTATCTTCACAAAACCTAAAAAATCGCTTACCAGATTATCCAATTTACGGACTTCGGTTGCTATAATACCTATTAGCCTGGCGTAGTCGCCTTCTTTAGAGTCCATATTTTCGGAGCTTAAAACATATATAGACGTGTTTATAGCCGAAAGAGGATTTCTTATTTCGTGCGCTAGCCATCCCGCAAGCTTTCCGGCGGTTGTCAGCCCTTCGTTAATCTTAGACTCTAATTCCAGCTGTTTTACATATGTTATATCCCTGAACAATAAAATGTATCTGCCTATCCTATACCCTTCAGTTTCCAGTTTTGTCATCCCGAACCCTATGACCATATTTTTATGGTTTAACTCAAAGCGTTCCAGATTATTTTCGGTATATCTTTCTTTTATTTCCAATAAATCCGTCGGAAAGTTTTCAAAAATGTCAGTTATTTTGACGTTAAATTTATGCAGAATACCGGATTTATGCTTAAAATCACCTTCGACTGAATTTAAATTAAGCATATCGGCGGCGGCGGAGTTCAAAAAAATAACCGAATAGCCTTCATCGAGAACTATAATTCCCTGCGAAAAGCTGTTAAAAAGCTCCCTGTTAAAATTTTGCGAATTTTTTATAAATTCATCCCTTTCGACAATCGTATCGCTAAGCATACCCAGTTCTCCCGAAAAATGATACAGAAGCCAGCTGAATATTAAAACGCCGAGTATATTAGTGCTTGTTATAAATAACAGCTTATCGGGATTGTATAAAAAATAGGAGTGATATCCAATATCGAAATAATACTGCAAATCGGCAGACAGTCCGATAGCTATAGCTGATGCTATACCGGATATCATTACTCCGGCTCTTAAAAAAATAAATCCGGAAATTAATATTAATAAATAATACAAGAAAATAAATTTATCGTTTATGCCACCGTTAAATAAAACTATGAAAGATATAAAAATAAAATCGGCAAACAGCTGGACAAAGCCGAAATATATTAAAAACCTGTAATTTTCTTTTTTTTTGAGATAAACGAGAATTGCGTAATAAATAGAGGTAAGCAGTATTGCCGAAGCTATAGATAAATAAACGGAAACGGAATAGCGGACTATATTTTTAAAATTCGCCAGGATATAGACAAGGATAATTACCGAAAAGGCAAGAATTCTAAAAATTATCGTAAATCTTATCTTGCCGTGTATATCCCTATAAACGCTTTTATTATCGTTATTCATCCCTTAATAGCTTTTCCGAGATTGAATATCGGAAGATACATCGCAACGACCAGCGTTCCAACTACTATGCCGAGAAATATTATAAGCGCCGGTTCCAGCATCTGCGTGAGGTTATTAACGGCATTATCGACTTCCTCGTCGTAATAATCGGCAACTTTGGCGAGCATCGCATCAAGATTTCCGGTTTTTTCCCCTACCATAACCATCTGGATAACGAGGGGGGGGAATAGCTTGGTTTTATTCAAAGCGGCGCTTAATGGCGAACCGGAAGAAACATCCTCTTTCGTCTGCATTAAAGATTCTTCTATGATTTTATTGCCGCTTGTTTTAGAAACTATGGCAAGCCCGGCAAGTATCGGCACCCCGCTTTCTACCATGGTAGAAAGCGTTCTTGCAAATCTCGCTATAGCGACCTTTTTAAGCAGTATTCCGATAACAGGTATCTTAAGTATTATTCTGTCGATATTTCTTTTTCCGCTTTCTTTTTTATGATAGGCCTTTAGGGCAAATATCGCCGCGCCTAACGTAATTATTATATAAAGTATATATGTCCTCATAAAATCGGAAAAACCTATAACGTCTCTGGTAAGAGCGGGCAATTTTGCGCCGACGCTCGAAAAGAGATTTGCAAATACCGGAATAACGAAAGTCATAAGAATAACGATAACCCCGATTGCGACGCTTAAAACTACTATAGGATATATCATCGCTCCTTTAATCTTTCTTTTCAGCTTTAATATTTTCTCGAAATATACGGAAAGCCTTTTGAAAACCCTGTCTAAAACTCCGCCTTTTTCTCCGGATTCCACAAGGTTAACATATAAGTCGTTAAAGACCTTGGGGAATTTTCTAAGGCTGTCGGACAAAGACGATCCGCTCTCTATGCCTTCCCTTATTTTAGTCAGAATGCCTTTCAATTCTTTATTTTTCTGCTGTTCTATCATTATAGACAAACCTTGTAGTATAGGCACTCCAGATTCTATAAGAGAAGAGAACTGTCTGGTAAATACTATAAGATTGTTATCGCTTATCTTGGTATTGGGACTTATTTCTTTTGTTCCATGAAGGCTTAACGTGAAAAATTCGCTTTTTTTCTTTACGCTTATGGGATAAGCATCCTTTTTTCTTATCTCTTCAATAACCTGCTGATAATTTTCGGCGGTAATTTCCCCTTTTAAATATTCTCCGGTGTGTTTTTTGCCTTTCCATTGATAGGTCGCCATTTACCCGCCTCCGATTATAAATTACCGAAATCTATTCCCGAAAAAGGTTTATCTCCGCCGATATCAGGTTTGCCGGTCATAGAACCCATATTGCTCTGTCCGGCATTATTGGAAATGGAGGTTCCCGCATTCCCCATTAATCCGCCTTTAGACATAACTCCGGAACTTATAGCCTGCTTTAATTCTTCTATGTCGGACGATCTGTTGTATGCGTCTTCTTCGCTTATTATTTTTTTATTTACGAGCGACGCCAGCGCCTGATTCAGCGTCTGCATTCCGAACTTTTCCTGTCCGAGCTGAAGCTGGGAATAAATCTGATGTATTTTATTTTCTCTTATCAGATTTCTTATCGCGGCGTTAGGTATCATCAATTCAGCCGCCAGCACTCTGCCTGCAGTGTCTATCCTCGGTATAAGCGTTTGCGACAGGACGGCGACGAGAGACAAGGAAAGCGAAGACCTTACTTCCGGCTGCTGGTTAGGAGGAAATATATCTATTACTCTGCTTATAGTTTGAACGGCAGAATTCGTATGAAGCGTTCCGAAAGTAAGGTGCCCGGTTTCGGCAATGGTAAGAGCGGCTTCCATGGTTTCCATATCTCTTATTTCGCCGACGAGAACTACATCCGGGTCTTCTCTTAATATGTGCCTTAACGCCTCCGAAAAACTGCTTGAATCCTGCCCTATCTCCCTCTGGTTAACAAGGCATCCTTTGTGCGGAAAAACATATTCTATAGGATCTTCGATAGTAATTATATGTTCATGCCTTGTCTGATTTATGGCATCTATCATAGAAGCAAGGGTGGTTGTTTTACCGGAACCGGTGGGTCCGGTAACGAGTATGAGGCCTCTTGGCGATTTGATAATTTCCCTTATCATAGGCGGAAGACCCAGTAAATCTATAGAAGGAATCTCATGAGGTATAACCCTGAACGCCCCTGCAACGGCGCCCCTATCGTAATATAAATTGCCTCTGAACCGTGAAACGCCTTTCTGGCTGAAAGAAAAATCAAGTTCGTGCGTTTCTTCAAACTTTTTTTTCTGCAAGTCCGTAATCACGCTGTAACACAGACCCTGCGTATCGGAAGGAGAAAGCACTGGAAAATTGAGCGGAACGAGAGAACCCCTAAGCCTTATTTGCGGCGGAGTTCCTGCCGCTATATGAAGATCGGAAGCCCCCTGGTCCACGGTTGTTTTTAATAAATCGGCAATTGACGGCATATGCGGCTCCTTTTAATATTTTTTTACATAATATATAAATATAATAAAAAAACTTTTATGTCAAGTTTGAATATCTAAGCTTTTTTCGTCTAAATACTGGATAATTTCTTCCAGCGAAGTTGTTCCGTCTAAAAATTTTTCTTTTGCCGATTCTTTTAACAGCTTCATTCCATTATTTACCGCAACCCTTTGTATTTCAAATTCGTTGGCGTTTTCATAAATTTTGTTCTTAACTTCGTCTCCGACGTTAAGAACTTCGTATATGGCTATTCTTCCTTTATAGCCCGTTTTATTGCATACCGGACAGCCTTTTGCCTTATAAAAACGCTTTCCTGCAATTTCGGCGTTTGTAAATCCAGATTTAACCAGAGCATTAGCATCTGGATAATAAGGCTCCTTGCATTCGGCGCATAGTTTTCTAATAAGCCTCTGCGCTATAATCAAATTTAAACTCGAAGCTACAAGAAACGGCTCCACTTTCATATTTATAAGCCTGGATATAGTGGACGACGCGTTATTCGTATGTATAGTCGAAAGGACGAGATGCCCAGTAAGCGCCGCCTTTATTGCAATTTCGGCCGTTTCTAAATCCCTTATTTCCCCGACCATTATAATATCGGGGTCCTGCCTCAGAAACGACCTTAAAGCGGAAGCGAAAGTCAAACCGATTTCTTCGTTGACTAGAACCTGATTTATTCCCTGAATATTATATTCGACCGGGTCTTCGGCAGTCGAAATGTTTACGTCCGGCCTGTTCACCTCCGAAAGCGCGCTGTATAAAGTAGTCGTCTTGCCTGAACCGGTAGGACCGGTTACGAGAATCATCCCGTAGGGTCTGTGTATAGCAGTTTTAAAATCTCTCAACTGTTCTTCGGAAAATCCTAATTTTCTCATATCGAGCTGAAGATTAGATTTATCGAGCACTCTGATAACTATTTTTTCCCCGAAAAGGGTCGGAAGGCACGACACCCTCATATCGACTTCTTTATTATCCATTCTTGCCTTAATTCGCCCGTCCTGCGGCAGTCTTCTTTCGGCTATGTCCATCTGCGACATTATTTTTAATCTCGAAATTATGGGATTTTTGAGCTGGCCGGGTATCTTCATCTGTTCTATTAATTTTCCGTCCATACGGTATCTCACTCTTACGATGGATTCATAAGGCTCTATATGAATGTCGCTTGCGCTCATTTTAACCGCATCCAGAAGGACCTTGTTTACGAATTTTATAATAGGCTGTTCGGAAGACGACCTTTGAAGTTCCGATATATCTACTTCTTCGTTGGTTTCCTCGATAGCTATTGAGTTAAGATAATCTTTGTTTTCGGTAAGAATACTGGAGGCATTATAATATTTAGACAATGCCGAGGCGATTTCATTTTCGGACGCAACGACTATTTCGATATTCAAACCGGTTAGGAATTTTATGTCGTCCAGAGCCTCGACTCTTGTAGGGTCTGATACGGCAAGGTACATCGTATTGCCCTGCCTTTTAAAAGGAACCACCTGCAGTTTAACGGCCAGATCGGGCGGTATAAGCTTTATTACGCTTTCCGGAATTTCGCCTTCAAGCAGATTTACGGTTGCGGCGCCGAACTCTTTAGAAAGAAAAGAAACGAGGTCCGAATCCTTAATGAAGCCGAGCTTCGTTAACTGCCTGCCTATGCTTCCGCCTACGCGCTTCTGCTCTTCTAGCGCCGAATTTAATTCCGCGGCGCTTATAATGCCGTTTTTTACAAGAATTTCTCCAAGTTTTAAATCTTTAAGCTTTTCGCCCTTGGCTATTCCAGACCTTATTCTTTCCTGCATCAGCAGGGCGTTAGATATGTCGTCTTTTCTTGCGGCGCCGTGCTTTAACAGTATATCGCCCAACTTTTCGCCTGAAAAATCAATCGACGGCATGAAGTCTTTATTCATTCGAATCCCTTATAACAACTTTTTAAAATAAGCAAAATGCAAAATTATATATTTAATTTTATCATATAATCCAAAATTTTTAAAATATACCGCTTAAAACTTCCCTGATAACTTTAAAATCGGCTCTTTTACCCGTCCAGATATAAAAACTTTCGACTGCCTGAAATAACAGCATAGACAATCCGTTCGCGCGCTTAAGCGATTTTTCTTCGAGAACGTTTAAAAAACCGGAAGACTCCGAAGAATAAGAAATATCGAACAAAAAAAAGCCGCCCTTAAATTTTTTTAAGCCGGCAAACAAATTATTAATCAACCTGCCGCTTTCGGCCGACGGCGTTACGGTATTAACGATAATATCCCATTTTTTCGATAAAATGCTTTTTGAGGCCGCGACTGAATTAAAATCGCAAGATTCAATTCCGGCATCCGATTTTAAGGACGTTTTCCATAAACAGGCTTCTTTTTTAAGTTTATCGGCATTGTTCGCACTGCGGTTAATTATTAAAATATCTTTTGCGCCGTATTTTATCAAAGCATAAAGCACCGCTCTGGAAGCGCCGCCCGCCCCGAGAAGAATGACGCTAACGCCATTTAAATTTTCTTTAAATTCATAATTTACGGCGCTGGCGAATCCGGTTATATCCGTATTATATCCGCGGTAATTGCCGTCTTCTTCCAAATTTACGGTGTTCACTGCTCCTATAGTTTCGGCTTCCGCGCTTAAAGAGGGCATATGCTTTAAAACTTCGGTTTTATAAGGCTGAGTAATATTTGCGCCTTTCATGCCGAGAGCCTTAAAGCCGTTAAATGCGGCGTC
>JAJZYC010000023.1 GCA_021806125.1 bacterium | reverse complement strand
ATTTATCAAAAGATCGTCGAACGTAAGACTTTTAAGGGATAATGTAGTTATATACACGGGGCATATAGATTCGTTGAAAAGATTCAAAGAAGACGCAAAAGAAGTTCAGGCAAATTTTGAATGCGGCATACTGCTTGAAAATTTTAACGATATAAAAGTCGGGGATATTATAGAAGCTTTCGATATAGAATATATCAAACAGACGCTGGAATCTTCGGCAAATAATGCGTAAAAAAGATTTATTCGCGCATATAATATAGCAATAATATATTATAATAAGGTAATAGAGGAGAGTTTTAATAAATTGATAGAAAGAAATAAAAGAGTAGCCGAACTTATTGCAAGAGAAGTTTCTTTGTGTTTAGAATTCGAAGTAAACGACGCAAGATTGAAAAATGTTACCATTATAAGCGCCGAAATTTCAAAAGACTTAAAATTCTGCAAAGTATTCTTCAGCGTATTGGGTTCCGAGAAAGAAGTGAAAAAAGCGCTAAGCGGTTTTGAAAGTTCTAAAAATTTTATTAAAAAAATAGTTTTTTCTAAAGTGCTCTTAAGAGTAGTCCCCGAAATCAGGTTCGAATATTACGGCGGTCTGCAAAAGGCTTTTGATATAAACACTATTATAAACAGTTATAATTCGTCAAAACAATAAAGACTATAAATAAAGTAAATTTTTTAATAGATTAAAATTATGATATCGATAAAAAAAAATTATTTAGCTTCGGATTTAAAGAATTTAAATAATTCCGCCTCCGATATATTCAGAATCATAGAAACGTCAAAAAAGGTTCTTATTGCGACGCATGAAAATCCTGAGGGCGATGCCATAAGTTCAGCAATAGCTGCGGGTATTTTTTTAAAAGCTATAGACAAAGACGTTTATTTATATGATAAAGACCAGATACCGAATAATTTAAAATTTCTGCCGCAGGTCGATAAATTTTTAAACGAGTTTCCGAAAGAACCCATAGATTTGCTTATAGTCGTAGATTGCGGGGAATTTTCGCGCGTCGGGGCTAATTATGAACATCTCTCGGGCATAAACAGAATAATTAATATCGACCATCATTTTACAAACAACTTTTTCGGGCATTCTAATCTGGTACTGCCGGATGCAAGTTCTGCCGGCGAAGTCCTTTTCTATCTTTTTTTAGCATACGGAGCTCATGTAAACGGTATCGCCTATTCTCCTTTTGATAACTTTCTCGGAGATAAATTAGGAGAACCTCTTCCCTGCGAAGCCGAAGAAAGAAAAAAAATATTATCGTTTATCGATGACGACATCGCTCTGTCTTTATATACGTCCATATTGACCGATACCGGTTCTTTTCATTATTCTTCGGCTAATAAAAGGTCTTTTTATATATGTTCCGTTTTAAACGAATATAATTTAGACCCGGCTAAAATAGCCACCGAGCTTTTTGAAACTAAACCTGCCGAGATGTATTATCTGCTGGGGAAAAGTTTAAACACTCTTGAATTTTCCTCTAACGGAAAGGTAGCATCAATGGTCGGAACAAAGAAAATGATAGAAGACGTATTGAGGGAAGCCGACGGAAACAGGATTAACGGTTTATACGAAAACTTCGTAAACTATCCGAGGTCGATCCAGGGGGTCGAAATAGCTATATTTTTCAGGGAGACGGGACCCAATCAGTACAGGTTGAATTTCAGGTCTAAAAGCTACGCGAACGTAGCATACGTTGCCGAGAAGTTCGGCGGCGGAGGGCATAAATTTGCGGCTGGATGTAAAGTAAACGGAGATATAAACGAAATTAAAAACGAAGTATATAAATATTGCAGCGAAATAATATAAAATAATAATAAAATAAAGTAAGTAATTTAAATACGGTAATGGATAAGAATAAAAATAATTTATTAAGCGGGATTTTAGTTATAGACAAACCAAAGGATATGACCTCTTTTAAAGTAGATTCTTTAATAAAAAAAGAGCTTAACTGTTCCAAGGTAGGCCATGCCGGAACATTGGATCCTTTTGCCACAGGAGTGCTGCCCGTTCTTTTAAACAAAGCCACAAAGCTTCAGGACGGCTTAGTTAATTTTCCGAAATCGTACGAAGGGACGCTTAAATTAGGCGTAGGCACCGATACGCTCGATATCGACGGCCGGCAAAACGCCGCAAAAGATGTTTCGGATTCGGAAATGGATGACGTAGTTCTTTATCTTAATAATTTAAAAGGCGATTTTATTCAAAAGATACCGGCCTTCAGCGCCAGAAAACATAAAGGCGTTCCTTTATATAAATATGCAAGAAAAAATATTGACGTAATTCTGGAAAATCCTACATCCGTAGTTAAAATCCATAATTTTGAAGTAAAATCGCACGGCAACCCTTTCATAGATTTCAGATGCACCGTTTCGAAAGGAACGTACGTAAGGGCGATAGCTCAGGATATTACCGATAAATTCGGTATTCCGGCGCATCTTTACAGCCTTAAAAGGACGAGTGCGGGCGGTTTCGATATTTCCGAAGCTCTGCCGCTGGAGTCGCTTGAAAAAGGTCCCGATTTCATAATAGGGAACATTATAAATATTAATAAAGTATCGGGTATTCATATCGGCGGTGTTAATTAAACATATGCCGGCAAAAAATTTAAACTAACTAAAATATATCCTTAAGGGGGTTCAATTAAATGCCTATTTCAAAAGAAGAAAAAAACGCAATAATCGAGAAATTCAAGACTCACGATAATGATTCCGGTTCGGTGGAGGTGCAGGTTTCACTTCTTACATACCGGATTAATTTGCTGTCGGAACATTTTAAAAAGTTTGCCAAAGACCATCATTCCAGAAGAGGTCTCTTAAAGATGGTTTCGAAAAGAAGGCATCTTCTGGACTACTTAAAAAGCAAAGATGAGGCGAGATATAAAAATCTGATAGAATCTCTCGAACTTCGCAAATAAAACAAAAAAGACAAATAAATTATTCTTAAGCAATTTAATAAGATTTAATAGGAGACAAGATGATAAGCAACACTTTAATGTTTGACGGCAAAACAATAACTATCGAAACGGGGAGGCTTGCCAAGCAGGCTTCCGGAAGCGCGTTAGTTTCTATAGGGGATACAAAAGTTCTGGTTACCACATGTTTAAATAAAAAAATAAAAGAAGGAACCGATTTTTTACCTCTTACCGTGAATTACGTAGAAAAATATTATTCTGCCGGAAAAATACCGGGCGGTTTTTTTAAAAGAGAGGCAAGGCCGACCGAAAAAGAGGTTTTAACATCCAGATTTTTAGACAGGCCGATAAGACCCCTTTTCCCGGATAATTACTTTTTTGACACCCAGATAATAGCTACCGTCGTTTCAATGGACAACGAAAACGACCCGGACATGGCGGCAATGTTAGGCGTTTCATTTTCTTTGATGCTGTCCGAAGCCCCTTTTAGCGGACCGACTGCAGGCGTCAGAATTGCAAGGGTAAACGGTAATTTTATCGCTAACCCGACTTATAAAGAACTTGAAACCAGCGACACGTTTCTTATAGTAGCAGGCTCAGAAGATGCCATAACTATGGTAGAAGGGAGCTTTAACGAATTAGACGAGGAAGAGCTCGTTTCGGCGATAGAGTTCGGGCATAATAAAATCGTAGAATTAATCGAGTTTCAGAACAAGATTTTATCGGGAATCAGCATTATTAAAGCCGAACCGGAAGAAATTAAAATACCGGAAGGATTATATGAAAGAGTCAAGGAGCTTTCTTACGACGATTTATCCGATGCCCTTAAAATTTCCGCTAAGTTGGAAAGAAACGAAAGAGTGGAAAATTTAAACTCCAAGATTATCGAACTTCTGAAAGAGTCTTATCCGGGCTATGAAGCGGCAATAAGCCAGATTCTTGAATCTATTCAAAAAGATATATTAAGAAAAAATATACTTAACGAAGGTATAAGGATAGACGGAAGAGGGATGAGAGAAATAAGGCCTATAAGCTGTTCCGTAGGAGAATTGCCTATGGCTCACGGAAGCGCCGTTTTTACGCGCGGCGAAACGCAGGCTCTCGTAGCCGCTACTTTAGGAACTAAATTCGACGAGCAGATAATAGACGCGCCCGAGAAAGAATCGACCAAAAGATTTATGCTGCATTATAATTTTCCTCCTTTTTCGGTAGGCGAGGTCGCTCCTTTGAGGTCTCCAGGCAGAAGAGAAATAGGTCACGGGTCTTTGGGCGAAAAAGCGCTCAGATATATAATTCCGTCCGCAGAAGAATTCCCTTATACGATAAGATTGGTTTCCGAAATACTTGAGTCCAACGGGTCTTCTTCTCAGGCTACAATCTGCGGAGGCACTCTGGCTTTGATGGATGCGGGAGTTCCCATAAAGGCTCCGGTTGCGGGAATAGCCATGGGGCTTATTAAAGAAGGAGATAAAGTTGCAATACTTTCCGATATTTTAGGGGACGAAGACCATCTTGGAGATATGGATTTTAAAGTTGCGGGAACATCTAAAGGAGTAACGGCCTTACAGATGGATATTAAAATTTCGGGGGTTACCAAAGAGATTTTAAGAAATGCTCTTTCGCAGGCAAAAGAAGGAAGAATGCATATACTCGGCATAATGCTTCAGTCTATAAGCGAACCTAGAAAGGATATGGCAAAAAATGCTCCGAGAATCGTCACTATGATGGTTAAGCCGGAGAAAGTCAGAGAAGTTATCGGGTCAGGCGGAAAAGTCATAAAGGGCATAATAGAAAAGACCGGCGCAAAGGTCGATATAGAAGATTCGGGAAAGGTTACAATTTCTTCTACGAACGGCGAATCGTTAAAACTTGCCGTCGCTATGATAAACGATATAACCCAGGAAGCGGAAATAGGCAAGATTTATTTCGGAAAAGTCAGAAAGATAATGGAGTTCGGAGCTTTTGTCGAAATATTTCCGGGAACAGACGGACTGGTTCATATTTCGCAGATAGACAACAAAAGGGTAGAAAAAGTTTCCGACGTTCTGAAAGAAGGCGACGAAGTAAAAGTTAAGGTTTTAGACGTGGATAGGGCCGGCAAAATAAAACTCTCTATAAAAGAGACTTTATGAAAAATTTTAAAAAAGAAGTATTAGAATCCGGTATTACGCTTATTACGGAAAAAAAACCGTATTTTAATTCTATAAGTATAGGATTATGGGTTAAAACAGGCTCGGTTTACGAGCCTGAGCAGTTAAACGGCATATCCCATTTCATAGAGCATCTTCTTTTTAAGGGAACTAAAAATAGAACCTACAAAGAAATAAACAGAGAAATAGACCTTATGGGAGGAGCGCTGAACGCTTTTACCGGGACGGAGCTAACCTGTTTATATACCAAAGTTTTATACAAAAATTACGATGCCGCCGTAGATCTTTTAATCGACCTGATGTTTAATTCTTTGTTTCCGGAAGACGAAATAGAAAAAGAGAAAAGCGTAATATTGCAGGAAATTTCAGGCGTACAGGACGACCCTTCGGACTATTCTATGGAACTTTTTCATAGGAATTTTTACGGAAATTCATCGTACGCCTTTCCTATTCTAGGAACCGAAAATACGATTAAAAATTTTAACCGGAAAAAAATATTAGATTATTATTACCGCCATTACAATCCCGCAAATATAATAATTTCTATAGCAGGCAATTTCGAGCATAGTAAAATTGCGGATTCGGTCAACAGGTATATGGGTAAAATCGCTTACAGCTACGATAAAGGAGTAATACAAAAAAAATTTAAAACCGACAAAGTGTACGGCGATTTTATTCAGGATAAAGATTTAGAGCAGACCCATTTCTTAATAGGACTTGAAGGCATAAGCAGGTCGGACGAAGATTTTTTCTCCGCAGAAGTTTTAAATACTATTCTAGGCGCTTCCGTTAGTTCTAAACTTTTTCAGGAAGTAAGGGAAAATAAAGGGCTTGCCTATTCTATCTATTCAAATTCCGTGTTTCATAAGTCGGACGGATATTTTTATATTTATGCAGGCGTTTCTCCCAAAAAATTCAAGCTTTCTAAAGAACTTATTTTTGACATAATCGACGGCATAGTAGGCGGCGGCATCAGCGAAGAAGAAGTTATAAACGCCAAAAAACATATATACGACGGTTTTCTTCTTAGTATGGAATCTACCGGAAATATAATGAACCGCAATGCTATAAACGAAATTTACGAAGGCAGATATATCTCCAAGGCGCAGGTTTTGAAAAAGATAGAAAAAGTCGACGGTCATTCCGTGAAAAGAATTTCAAGCCGGTTATTTTCAAACAAAAAGAATAGAAATATTTCGGTTCTCGGCAAGGTTAAATAATATAATTACCTTAAATCACATTAATTTCTATCGGCGATTTAATATATAATTAATAAAATAAGGCGGGCGGCATTTTTATGGATACGGATGTTTATTACCCCAAATCGTACGATATTATTTACAGGTCGGGTTATGTCATAGGCTTTATAGGAATAGCTTTATTTGCTTTTTCTTATATCTATTCCGATATACGCGGTTTTTATTATGGAATTTCTATTTTTTACGCAGGTTCATTGATTTCTTCGTCGTTCCTTTTAGTATGGAAAAAAGAAATCAAAATATTTATACTATCATGTGTAATTCTGGGGATTTTATTTGCCGGGGGCTATGTTTTTGTTTTTAAAAATCCGGAAATTTTAATAATATCTATCGGCTTTGTTCTTGCCGGAGTCGCCGGGCTTTACGGGAAAGAAGCCCACTGTTTTCATTTTATTGAAGGATGGATTTTGATGTGGTCTTTTCCGGTTTTAATTTTTTCTAATTTATTAATTTACGGTTTAAATGCTGAAAATTATAGTATAATCCGCATTGTTTTCTCCGTAATCTATGTCGCAACTGCCCTTACGGCGTTTTCTTTTTTAATTAAAAAATTGAGACAGCCCTTAATGCAATTTTGTCAGAATTAAAATAAATTATTTTTTTATTGTATTATGACTTTTAAGTCATTATAATAATATATATGGTAGAAAATATAGATAAATACGAATTGATTTTATCGTCCTCGAGAAAGCTGATAGAAGAAATCGGATTTTCGGCTTTGACAATGGATAAGGTGGCGCAGAAAGCCGGCATAGCCAAGGGAACGGTTTATCTTTACTTTAAAGATAAAGACGAACTTTTAGAAAAAGTCCTGTCCTCCGGCTTCGAAAGAATGTTCGAAAGAATACAAAACAGGGTTGCGAAAGAGAGCGGCGGAATCAATAAGTTAAAGGCTCTTATCGGCGAGAATATAAACCATATTTATGAAAACAGGTACTTTTTTAAAACGATTTTTTTAGACGAAGTCAACGTCGTGTTTTTGAAAAAAAAATCGAAAGAATCTTTTAATTTAAGAAGAAAAAGATATACCGATTTCATAGGAGAGATTATAAAATCGGGCATAGATTCCGGAGAGTTCAGAAGCGATTTATATCCTGCAAAAGGCGGGTATATGCTTGTATCGTTAATCAAGACCGGCGCAATATACAATTTCCTCAACGACAGATTCGAACCTGTTCCCGAGATGATAGAAAAAGATACCGAAGAAATACTAAATCTGTTTCTGCACGGCATATCCGTTAAATAATTCTTTTAAAGAAAATGGTTGAAAAATCCCACAAAAATTACAAGTGGATAGTTCTTGCGCTTGTCGTAGTATCGTCGTTTATGGCCATACTCGACGTTAATATCGTAACGGTCGGGCTTCCCAAGATGATGTCCCATTTCGGAATTAACGTTACCGACGTGGAATGGGTAATGATAGCCTATACTATTGCCTATTCTATCGTTATACTTCCTATGGCTTACATTAGAAGAAAATGGGGAATAAAATATCCGTTTATATTATCTATCGTCATTTTTGTTATCGGCTCGGCTTTATGCGGACTGTCTCCTTCTTTCACCGACCTTGTTATATTCCGAGTAATACAGGCTATAGGAGGCGCCGGACTAACGCCTACCGGTCTTACCCTGCTTGCGGAAGTGTTTCCTCCCGATGAAAGGGGCGAGGCTATGGGTATATGGTCTATAGGCGCGATGGTGGCTCCGGCGGTAGGGCCGACTCTCGGCGGATATCTCGTCGATTATGTTGACTGGAGATGGATATTTTACGTAAATGTCCCTATCGGCATCATATCTATATTGGGCTCTATAGCAATTTTAACGCATGATATACCTATAGAAAAATATACAAAAAAGTTCGATGCGCTAGGGTTTCTATTTATGGCGTTGTCTATGGCCTCGTTGCTATTTGCTTTGAACGAGGGGCAGACACTGGGTTGGCACGCGCCCGTCATAATACAGTCCGAAGTGATAAGCGGGTTTTCGTTTGTTTTTTTTCTAGTAGCAGAATTATTCGTAGAAACGCCTATTCTTAATCTGGAAATTTTTAAGAATTATAATTTCGTTATAGCATTTATAGTCAATATGGTTAGGGCGGTAGGAATTTTCGGAGCTATGTTTCTTCTTCCTCTTTTCATAGAAAACGTCCTTAATTACGATGCTATGAACGCAGGAATTTTAATGGCTCCAACCGCCGTAGCGGTGGCGCTGGTATCGCCTTTTTCCGGAAAAATATCCGACAGGATAGGACCCAGATATCCCCTTTTTGCCGGACTGCTAATAGTCGCGGCGTCTATGTTCATGTTCGATAATCTTTCTTTAAATACAAGCGTTTACGATATAGTAGTAAATCAGTTGATAAGAGGCATAGGTATAGGGCTTCTTAATGCGCCGGTAATGAGCGCCGCCCTGAATTCGGTAAAAAGGGATATGCTTCCCGAAGCCTCCGGTTTGATTCCGGTATCGCTTCAGATAGGGGCTTCGTTCGGGATAGCTTTTATAGGCAATGAACTTGTCGTAAGGCAGGTTTATCACTTAAACCAGTATGCAAGAGATATTAAATATAATTCTTACGCATATCACGGCGTAATAAATTTCATAAACGGCGATTTGATGAGCAAAGCCGCCTCATATTTAAGGCCGGGAACTATT
Source organism: bacterium (assembly GCA_021806125.1). Taxonomy (GTDB): domain Bacteria; phylum SZUA-79; class SZUA-79; order Acidulodesulfobacterales; family Acidulodesulfobacteraceae; genus Acidulodesulfobacterium_A. Next base: position 4,707 of record JAJZYC010000023.1, on the reverse strand, counting down.
TTCCCCAGTCCTGCCTTAGGTTTTTTTGACGAAATCGTGCAAATGCAGGCTTCAGTAGCTTCTTACGGCGATTCCTTCGCTATACTCGGTTATATAACGCTTGTCGGAGCGGCGGTTGCCTTTTTTATTAAAAATAAAAGACATAACAGATAGAATAAGGTATATTATTATAATTAACTATGAATAAAGATACGGGCGAAAAAGATTTGAATAAGGTAATTTTGACCGTTTCGGAATTCTCGCGCATTCTAAAAGCGGCGATAGAAAATGCTTTTTACTCCGTAAGGGTTAAAGGCGAAATATCCGGGTTAAAAACAAATTATTCTTCAGGATATTATTTTGACCTTAAAGACGAATCCTCAAAATTAAAATGCATAATATTTAAGGGCGACTTAAGTAAAGTAAAATTCGATATAAAAGACGGATTGTCCGTAACCGTTTACGGTAGAATAAATTTATACGAGCCGAGGGGCGAATACAGCTTTATAGTATCGGAAATAGAACCTCTGGGCTTCGGCGAACTTTATATATTATTCGAGAGGCTGAAAGAAAAACTCAGGCGGGAAGGCTTATTCGACGAATCGCGCAAAAGGGCTATACCTTTTCTGCCTGAAACTATAGGCATAGTTACCTCTAAAAGCGGCGCGGTTTTGCATGATATCGTTAAGATATTAAAAACAAGATTTGAAAATATATCTGTAATTTTTGCAAATGCAAGCGTTCAGGGGCAAAACAGCGCGTCCGAAATTGCGCATGCCGTTGAACTTTTAAACTTATACTCCGCGGCCCGGAAAAAAATAGACGTAATTATAGTCGGGAGAGGCGGGGGCAGTATAGAGGATTTATGGGCTTTTAACGAAGAAATTACCGCGAGGGCCATTTATAATTCGTCTATTCCGGTAATCAGCGCCGTAGGCCACGAAACGGATTTTACCATCGCCGACTTTGTTGCAGACAAAAGGGCTTCTACGCCGTCAAATGCCGCCGAAATGGTTGTTCCGGTAAAATCGGAATTAGTAAAACATTCGGAAAACTTAAAAAACAGGTTGAAAATAGGCGCCCTTAATTTAATTTCAAACAGAAAAGCCGAATTGTCTAATTTAATTAAAAATATAGAAAAAGTTTCTCCGAAAAGAATTATTCAAAATAAAAGAATCAGGGTTTACGACCTCGCCGAAAGCCTTCAAAATTCAGCCGAAGGGCGGATAAATTTATTGAAGCTGAATGTTTCCCATCTTTATAAAAGACTTTTGCTGAAAAGCCCGTTAAACGTCTTTAAAGAGCGTAAATTATATATAAACGGACTGTCCGGCAGGCTTAGAAGGGCGGCCGAAATAACTATCGCTAATTATAAAAGCAGAGTCGGAACCGAATGCAAGGCATTGAATTCATTAAGCCCGTATAACGTTCTTAAAAGGGGTTACGGCATAGTTTTTTCCGAAGAAAAAAAGGTTGTTTCATCGGTCATGCAGGTTAAAGAAAACGAAATTATCAGAATAGTTTTAAACGACGGCGGCTTATCGGCAAAAGTCCTGGAAGCCGAACCGGATGTCCAACTCCGGACAGGGAAATAAACCGTAATCTTTGATATGTTATCTTTTTCCTAGATTCCGGCTTTCGCCTGAATGACGCCAGTTGGGTTAAAAGTTTAAATTAAGATATTGTCATTCCTGCGAAAGCAGGAATCCAGAATATAGGTAAAAAAGAAACATTTAAATATTTTATATTGCAGAATTAAGTGAAAACTGGGTTCTTAACGGTTTTTTTCTTTTTTATAAGGTGAATCGAAGACTTTTTTAAAGATACGTTAACGGTTTTTCCTTCGAAAAGGTTCATAACTTCATAAGCATGAAAAGGTATTAAAACTTTAAGTTCCAGATTTTCCTCCGATTTTATAGATATTTCCATCATCCTCGAAGTAAAAATAGACGAAATAATTTTTCCGGAAAAACGGTTTTCCCTTACCGGTTTAGAAACATCTCTGTCTTCTCTTAATATTATTATCTCTTCCGGTCTTACGGCTAAAAAAACCTGTTCGCCCGCCTCGAAATTTCCCTGAAAATCCGCTTCTATGATAACGCCCGCTTCCTTATCGCCGTTTCTATCCTTAACCTTAATTTTTATTGTATTATTGCGGCGGTCCGTTTCCGATATAATCCCGTTTAATATATTTTCAGTTCCGAGAAGAAAAGCCGTATCTATTGAGGATGGTTTTTTTAAAACTTCTTTCGGATGCCCGGAATCCTGAATTTTGCCGTCATTTAAAATAAACATTTTATCGGATAGATTAACGACGTCTTCGATGTCGTGGGTTACTAATAATATTGAAATTTTGAGTTCGCGGTTGATATCTTTAATTAGCTTTCTGACCTTTGTTTTTGAAATAATGTCTAGATTGGAAAAAGGTTCATCCATAAGTATAATTTCAGGGTTGACGATTAAAGCCCTTGCCAAAGAAACTCTTTGAGCCTGCCCCATGCTTATTTCGCCTGGATATCTTTTTTCTAGCCCCGTTATTCCCAGCAGTTCCATTATTTCTTTCGGAGAATAAAATAATTTTTTATTTTTTCCGTTGTAGTTATCTGAGTTTCTTTTGCTGAGGTTTAATTTTAAGCCGAATTCTATATTTTCTATTACATTCATATTAGGAAACAGAAGCGGTTCGTCCATTACGAGCGGCGTGCGCCTTTCGCAGGATTCAAGATTATTTATATTTTTTCCGTTAAGAATAACGTCCCCGCCGTCCTGCTTTAATATTCCGCAGATAATTTTCAATACGGTGCTTTTGCCCTCTCCGGAATAACCGAAAATGGATGAAATTTCCCCGCTTTCGATTTCCAAATTTATAACGTCCAGAACTTTCTTATTCGAAAAACTTTTACTTATATTTTTAATTTCCAGAAGTTTCATATTTCATATCAGTTAATTTTTTATATAATTTTTGTTTTTATTTTATAGCTGAAGTATTTAAAAATTCCAAGAAAAAAGAGCGATATAAGCATTAATATGCCGGCAATAGTAACTGCGGCTGGATAGTTGCCGTAGCTTGTTTTAACGAAGACTTCTATAGGAGCGGTTTCGGTTATTTTAGGAATAACGCCCGAAACCATCTGTGTTGCGGCATACTCGCCGATAGACCTTGACCAGCTCATTGCAAGTCCTGCGATAATTCCGTTATAAGAAACCGGAATTATAATTCTGAAAAGAACGTCGAAAGAAGATGCGCCCAGCGTTTTGCTCAAATCCAGCATTTTTCTGTTTATGGAATCGAACGACGTTTTTACTATATTTACAAAAAACGGAAAAGATATAATAAGCTGGACAAGAACGATGCCCTGAGGCGTGAATACGAATTTTATTCCGTTATCTATAAGAAATTTTCCTACCGGATTAAGCGAACCCATAGTTATTAGAACCGCAAAACCTATGACTAGCGGGGAGGTAGTAAGAGGGAACGTCGAAATTATATCTAATAAAAACGAAATTTTGCTTTCTTTAAACGACAACACGTAGGCTATAGGAATTCCTATTATTAAATTTATGGATATTACTATGAAAGAAAGTTTAAAACTTAAAAAAATAGAATTCCAGAGACCGGCATCTTTTAGTTCTTTTGCAAAAAGATGAACGGAGGTCTGGAAAAATATGCCGGAAAGAAGAATTATCAGCGTTGCAAAAAATAAGAACGAAATAATATAAACAAGTATATCGAATATTATGTTTTTATTTAAATGCATATTGTATGCTTATATAAAATATAAATTTTTTATCGGACATAAATCATTTTATAATATCGGAAATATTATTTAAATATAAAAATCCCCTCTTTTTGATATTTACAAAAAGAGAGGAATAAGGAGAGGAACCTAATCTGTTTTATTTTGAGAAATTCGCCGGAGTAAACCCCCAATATTTTAATATATTTTTTCCTCTCTTAGAAAAAAGAAGTTTTATGAAATCTCCGCTTAAAGACTTATATTCAGACTGATTTAAAACCGAAGCCGTAAACTTTGCTTTAGTGTTATACTTTTTCGGAATAGGAATTATATTAATTTTAGCCCCGCTTCTTTTGAGCTCGAGAAGCTGTGAAGTATAAAGTATTCCTAAATCCGTGTTTCCGCTTTCGAGCACCGGCATAACAAGAGCGGCGTCGAGCAGATGGTTTGCGTGGCCGGTTATTTTGCCGAAAGCTCCCGGAAACCGCCTGTTTATTATTCCGAACATTTTCCAGGTATAGTCGCCTGCTGGGTCGGCATGAGGGCTGGAAGTAGTGAGGGAAACGTTTGAATCCATAAGTTTTTGTATCAGGTTTGAAGAGGTTACTCCTGCAGGGTTGTTATAAGGCGTTGCGGCCGCTAAATAATCGTATGCGAAAACCTTATAGGATTTTAAAAACCCTTTATTTTTAAGTTCCCTCTGAAATTTTCCGTTTGCGGAAAGAAAAATATCGCAGGGCGCACCTTCCTCTATATCGCCCTTAAGAACGCCCGCTCCCAGAAAGTCGTAATCTATTTTTACCCCCGGATGTTCTTTTTTAAAAATATTTCCTATCTCCGTTATCGGCTTAGGAAGGGCATCCGCCGCCATTATTCTCAGAGTAGCGGCATTTGCGGAAATATTTTCGGCAAGAACCGGAATTCCGGCAAAAATTAAAAACAAGCCTATAGAAAAAGTTATTATATAATTCACAGCGGTATTTTTTTTCAT
>JAJZYC010000022.1 GCA_021806125.1 bacterium | reverse complement strand
GACGGCTTCGATAATGCCCGCCGCCGCAAAACCGGCCGGAACGAATATCATAGTGGCGTCTATCCGGCATTCTTTTTTTGCCTCTTTAATAGTATTGTAAACCGGAACGGAACCGTCAAATAAGGTTTTGCCTTTAAAAGGCGTTACCCCCGCTATAATTTTAGTTCCGTATTCAAGGCATTTTTGCGCGTGAAAGGACCCTTCTTTTCCTGTTATTCCCTGAACGAGAACGTTTGTGTTTTTATTTACGAAAATGCTCATAAAATTAATCCTTTAATAAATTAAAATAATTAAATCAGCCGTTAACTATTTTTGAAATCTTTTGCGCTCCGTCCGCAAGGCTGTTTGCAGAAACGAAATTCATTCCCGAGTTTTCTATGATTTTAGCGGCTATATCAGCGTTGGTGCCTTCCAACCTCACGACGACCGGCAGTTTTAATCCGATATTTTTAGCCGCCGATACTACGCCTTCGGCAACCATATCGCATTTAACTATTCCGCCGAAAATATTTATAAATATTCCTTTTACGTTTTTGTCCGACAAAAGAATGTTGAACGCGGTTTCTACCCTTTTGCTGTCGGCAGTTCCTCCGACGTCTAAAAAATTTGCCGGCGTCGCGCCGAACTCTTTAATTGTATCCATCGTAGCCATTGCAAGGCCGGCTCCGTTTACCATGCATCCTACGTTTCCGTCCAGTTTGATATAGTTCAAGCCGACGCTTTTAGCTTTTACTTCAAGCGGCTCTTCTTCGTTTTCGTCTATTAAATCTTTAAAAGCAGGATGCCTGAAGTCCGCATTATCGTCTAAAATTATTTTTGCGTCAAGAGGTATAAATTCGCCTGAGCCGGTAAGTATTAAAGGATTGATTTCCAGCATCGACATATCTTCGCTTATAAAAGAGGCATATAAGAGATTGATAAGTTTGGATAATCCGCCGTAAAGATTTTTATCTATCCCTAAGAATAAAGATATTTCCAGTATATGGTAGGATTTTAATCCGTATAAAGGATTAACGGGTACCGTCAAAATTTTTTCGGGGTTATTTTTGGAAACCTCTTCAATTTCCATTCCGCCCTCGGCGCTGGCAACGAAAGCAATTCCTGCATTTTTTCTGTCTATTGTAAGGGATAAATAAAATTCCTTTATGATTTCGGCACCTTCTTCAACCAAAACTTTTCTAACCAATTTGCCTTCTTTACCCGTCTGTGCAGTGACCAAATTCATGCCGAGCATTTTTTCGGCTATAGACTTAGCTTCGTCAGCCGATTTGGCAATTTTAACCCCTCCGCCTTTCCCCCTGCCGCCGGCATGAACCTGAGCTTTTACGACGGCTACCGAAGAAGATAAAGTTTTATAGGCATTATAAACCTCTTCGGGTTTATGGCATAAAACGGACCGCAGAGTTTTTATCCCGTGTTTGCTTAAAATTTCTTTAGCCTGGTATTCATGAATATCCATAATAGTTCCCTATTAATTAAACCGCAATATTATTATATTTGTTTTCGTATTTTTTCCTTCCTTCTTCGTAAAGGTCGCCGCCGTAAACGTCGTTAACGACTATAGCCGGAAAGTTTTCTACGGTAAGGCGCCTGACGGCTTCGGAAAGAAGGTCGTCGTATGCTATTACTTTGCTTGATTTAATCGTTTTCGATATTAACGCTCCGGCCCCGCCTATTGCTCCAAAATATACGGCTTTATATTTTTTGATAGCTTCTTTTACTTCTGCCGACCTTTTGCCTTTTCCAATCATGCCTTTTAAGCCGTTTTTTATAAGAATAGGCGCGTATTTATCCATTCTATAGCTTGTGGTCGGACCTGCCGAGCCGATGATTTCTCCCGGTTTTTCCGGAGTCGGTCCGACGTAATAGATAATCTGCCCTTGAAGATCGAAAGGCAGAGGTTTATTATCTTCTATCAGTTTAACCAACCTGAAATGCGCCTGGTCCCTCGCTGTATAGATTGTTCCGCTTATTAAGACTTCGTCCCCGGTTTTCAGGCTTAATATCGTTTCGTCGGAAAGAGGAGTAGTTATTTTTATTGCACTCATATTATATTTCTATCACGTTATGTCATTGCGAGCGTTAGCGGACGGAGTCCAGCGAAGCTCACCAATCTAAGGCGAGATTGCTTCGCTAACGCTCGCAATGACTGCTTTAAACTAAATAATAATTTCGGAATGCCTGTGCGAATGACATTCGATATTAACCGCTACCGGAAAACTCGCAATATGGCAAGGTTCTTTAATTATGTGAACGCCGAGAGCGGTGCATATCCCGCCGAAACCCATAGGGCCTGTGCCGATATTATTTAATTTTTCAAAGATAATGCTTTCCATCTCGGCTAATTCAGGGTCGTCGTTCTTTGCGCCCAATTTTCTAAAAAGAGCTTTTTTTGCAATAATGGCAGACCTTTCAAAATTGCCTCCTATGCCGACGCCGACTATATTCGGAGGGCATGGGTTTGGCCCCGCTTCCCTCATTGTTTCTACCACAAAATCTATGACCCCGTCTTTTCCGTCGGAAGGACGCATCATTTTTAATCTGCTCATATTTTCGCTTCCGCCGCCTTTTGCCGCATACATTATTTTGATTTTATCTCCGTCGTTAATATCGTAATGTATTATAGCTGGGGTATTGTCGCCTATATTTTTTCTTGAAAGCGGATCGCAGGTCGATTTTCTTAAAAAACCTTCCGCATAACCTGCCCTTGTGCCGTAGTTTATTGCATCGGTTAAATTTTTGCCGCCGACCGCAACGTCTTTTCCGACCTCTACGAAAAACACGGCAAGTCCGGTATCCTGGCATAGAGGCTTTAACTCGGTTTTTGCAATGCCCGCATTTAAGAGTATTTGATTTAAAACCGTTTTTCCGGAGTCGGAAATTTCTTTTTCGGAAGCCTGTTTTAGACTTTTATAAGTGTCTTCAGGCAAGTTAACGCTCGAATTAATTATTAAATTTTTAACGGCGTTTGAAATTTCTTCGGATGCTATAACCCTCATCTGCAATGTTTTCTAAGTTAAGTTTTTACGTTCGTTATAAATATTTTACACATTTATAAAATAAATTCAAGCAAAAAATAAACCATGATTATAAATTTTTATGTATGCAAAAGCCTTCAGCCGCACTGCAAACGGCTAATTCCGGTTGAATTACCACATGGTTTATATTAAATTTTTCAGCGAGAGTATCCTGGATATTATTTATAATGCAGCATATATCGGACGACTTAACGGCGGTTTCTTCAACGAGAATATGGGCGCTTAACAGCTTAAAAGATTTTGACATACTCCATATGTGAAGATCGTGTACGTTTTTTACGCCGGGTGTTTTAAGTATTTCATCTTTTACTTCGGTAAAATCTATTTCTTTAGGAACGCCTTCCAGCAGTATGTTTATAGTTTCGTTTATCACGGAGAATGCCCCTACGGCGATAAGAGGAGATATTATTAAACCGATTACGGGGTCTATATAATTAATTCCCGTGAAATATATGATTAACCCTCCCGCTATAATAGAAATAGAAACTAAAGAGTCTCCGAGTATATGAAAAAAAGAGCTTTTAAGGTTTAAATTATGTTCGATGCCTTTGTGTATTTTTATTCCTATAACTGCGTTTATAAAAAGACTTATAAGCGGGAAAATAATCATAATGCCGGAATTAATTTTTTCGGGATGCACAAGCCTTAGGTAGCTTTCATAAATCAATATTAAAGACAATATGAGAAGCAAAAGCGAATTTAAAAGCGCAGCGAGAATTCCAATCCTATGGTATCCGTATGTATTTTTTTCCGAAGGGCTTTTTCTAACCTGAATTTGTGCAAACCACGCCAAAAGAAGAGAGGACGCATCGACTAAAACATGTCCCGATTCAGAATAAAGCGCCATGCTTTTTGATATTACTGCTCCGCTAAATTCAATGATAAGTATAATCAGAGTAAGCAGGAAAGCGAATTTTAAGCTTTTTTCGGTTTTAAAAGATTCGCCGTTTAAATTTAACGGGCGGTCATGGGTATGCGAATGATGTTCCATAATAATAAGCACCTTTATTTAAGAAAATTATAGCATATCGCGTTATCGTTTTGAAATCAAATTAATTGCCTAAAAGCTTGAAATTTTATAGAATGTTATGACAATGGAAAAAAAAGAAAAAGAAACGGTAGCCCTTTTAAGTTTGTCCCATTTTTTTTGCCATGTAGCGATACTGACGTATCCGGCAATTTTAATACTTATAAAAGACAAATTTCATGTCGATTACGAAACGCTGGGAACGGTTGCGGGCATTTATCTTTTTTTATTCGGCGCGGGCTCTCTCCCCGTGGGTTTTATCGCCGATAAAATAAAAAAGAAACATATTTTACGGGTTTATCTTGCCGGGATGGCGTTTTTTTCTTTCACTGCGGCGGCATCGGCAAATTTTTACGTTTTTTCCCTGTCCATAATTCTTATGGGGCTTATAGGAAGCATTTATCATCCGGTAGGCTTAAGCATGATGTCGTTTATCGGAAGCGATAAATTAAGAGCTTTTGCGATTCACGGCATAGCCGGCACTCTCGGCGTTGCTTTAAGCGCCGGTTTTGCCGGAATCTTAGGCTATTTTTTAGGATATACTTTCCCTTATTTAATACTCGGCATAATATTTACGTCCCTGTTTATCTTATCGTATATATTTAAATCGCAAATCGACGCGGGAGAAACGGCCGCCGCCGCCGCAAAGAATCAGGCAATAGAAAAGCATGCTCCGGCAAGCGCCGCTAAAGGTTTTATAAAAGAATTTTTTCACTTAAATCTCGTTTTGATTTTTATTGCCGAGTTTTTGAACGGGTTTGTTTTTCAGGGCGTATTTTCCTTTTTGCCGGCTTACGTAGGCACGGAACTGAAAAATTATATATTCTTTCATAATCAAGCCGCCGCGGCAGGCGGGTTTTTTGTAACCTTAGCCCTTATAGTAGGCGTATTTTTTCAGTATAACAGCACAAGAATTACGAAAAATTATAAATCGAACAGGGCTTTTGCTTTTTTGGTGCTTGCCAGCGGAATATTTCTTTTAATATCGGGTTTCACGCATAATATTTTACTTTTTATTTCCGTTCTTGCTTTTTCAGCTTTTAATTTTTCCATAAATCCGATTTCAAATCTTATGATAAGCCAGAATGCCCATGAAAGATACAGGGCTACCGCTTACGGCGTTTTTTTCTTTTCGGGTTTCGGCATAGGTTCTGTGGCCGCACCAATAGGGGGTATAATCGCCCAAAAGTTCGCGCTTCATTGGATATTCGCGATGTTCGGCCTAGTATTGCTTGCGTCTTTTGCAATATCTTCCGCGATTAAAGAAGGCAAATATAGATGAAATTGACAGCCTATGCGGATTTTAATATTATATAATATAAATAAGTTAAGCAATAATTAAGGAGGCATTATGGCGTCAAAGAAAACCGCAGTCGGATTTATAGGCGCAGGCAATATGGCTTACGGACTAATTAAAGGCATGGCCGGCGCAAACCGAACCGATATTAAAATTTTTATTTACGATACCGACCCGTCGAGAGCTGATTTCGTAAGAGATACTTTAGGGGTAAGTTCGCTTAACAGCATAGGAGAGGTCGTCGAAAACTCCGGAATAGTATTTATCGCGGTTAAGCCTTATTCCGTGGAAAGCGTGCTTGAAGTTGCAGCCGGAGCATTAAACAATTTTAAAAACTATAAGAACATTCCGCTGTTTATTTCTATTGCGGGCGGCGTTAAAGTCGGTTTTATGGAAGAAGTTTTAAAAAAAACGCTTAAAGATAATCTTCCGTTAAAAATATTTAGAGTTATGCCCAATATAAATTCTTTAGCGGGCAAAGGTATGAGCGCAATTTGTTATAACGGCAATGTTTCCCCAAAAGATATAGAAACGGCTTTGGAAATATTAGAAATGTCCTCGTTCGTTTTAAATATGGACGAAAAGTATTTTGATGCAGTAACCGCTTTAAGCGGGAGCGGTCCGGCATATATTTTCTTAATTGCGGAAGGTCTCATTGAAGCGGGAGTAAAGCTGGGCCTTCCGCGGGATATTGCAAAAACGTTAACCGTACAGACGATACTGGGCTCCGCCGAACTTTTAAACAGCCCCGAGTTTTCTAAAACATCCACGAAAGATTTAAAAGATATGGTGACTTCGCCCGGCGGCACTACGGCATACGGGCTTGCAAAACTGGAAGAAGGAAGAATTAAGCATATTCTCGATTCTGCGGTAAATGCCGCATATTTAAGGGCAAAAGGATTAGTTTAAAACATTTATGAGATTATATTTTTTCAACAGCGGCAAAAGTTTTTGAACCGGCAATCCTAATACATTTTCGAACGAGCCTTCATATGATTCTACGATGCCGTGCTCATCCTGAATTCCGTAACTCCCGGCTTTATCGAGCGGAGGATACTCGGACAGGTAACGTTCTATTTCCTTATCGTTCAATGGCTTTATTTTAACGCGGGTTTTATTGCAATCGGTTATATAAATATTTTTGGATTTATTGATTAAGCATATTCCCGTATAAACTTCGTGGGTTTTTCCGGAAAATTCTTTTATCATATTAAAGGCGCTTTTCATATCTTCCGGTTTTCCGTAAACAGCGCCTTCCTTGAATATTAAGGTATCCGAGCCTATTATCCAGTTTTCGGGATATTCGTCCTGCAGGCTTTCGGCCTTCATTAAAGCTAAATTCCTGACAAAATTTCCGAGCGCAAGCGGTATATTTTTGCCGTATTCCTCAAACAGCGGTTCTTTTTCAAGATTATGGTTAACCGCGATAAAATTTATGCCGGTTTTTTTCAATAAAGATATTCTTCTTTCGGATGACGATGCCAGTATAATAAGCGGTGTCATTTATTGAATTTGGGAGGCCTGTTTCCGAATATTGCGGTTCCAAGCCGTATTATAGTAGCGCCTTCTTCTACGGCGGTTTCAAAATCGTCCGACGTCCCCATAGAAAGAACCGCAAGTTCTTTTTTATAAACGCCTTTAGTATTTATATCGTTAAGGAGTTCTTTTAAGAGCTTAAAATATTTTCTGCCGTCTTCCGTCTGCGGCGGCATCGCCATAAGGCCGTTAAGGCGCAATCCATCCAGTTTATTCAATTCGATAATCAAATTATGCAGATAATCGACGGCAATACCGTTTTTAGTTTTTTCCCCCGCAAGATTTACCTCGACTAATATATCCGTCGCGGTATTTTTGGCGAGGGAATATTTATCGATAACTTTCGCAAGTTCTATGCCGTCTATGGAATGGATTAGAGCTACGTTTCCTATTACATGCTTAGCCTTATTTTTTTGAAGATGCCCTATTATATGCCAGCAGATATCCTTATTTTGATTAAGCCTTTCGAATTTAGACAAGAATTCCTGAACGTAGTTTTCTCCGAAAACTTTTATGCCGCCGTTATATGCTTCGAGTATCTCTTCGGCGCTTCTTGTCTTAGAAGCCGCGAGTATAGTAATATCGGAGAAGTTGCGGCCGCTTTTTTCGGCGGCCGCCTTAACCCTTTCATTTATATTTTTTATATTGTCCGATATTATAATGCTTATTCCCTTCCCCTCTTTAAAAGTTCCATAGCTTTTTTTAAACTTATCTGCATTCTGTTAAAGGATTGAGCGAGAGAACCTATTTCGTCGTTTCTAGGGTGGGCTATTTCTTCTTCGAAATGCCCTTTCGATATTTCGTCCGCCAGTTTCGACATTTTTGCTATAGGTTTAATTATAGCGCTTTTTATAATGAAATAGAGGAATAAGACAATCAAAACAATAAAAATTACCGCAATGATTAAAGTTTCTTTAGTAAAAATCTTCTGCGAAACCCTTAGCGGTTTTAAGGAATAAACCAGCTTTATACCGCCGAGAATATCGCCGGACGAAGCTTTTGTATGGCATATAAGGCAGTTTATGCCCCTCGAATTTGTTTTTGCCACAAAAGGCACGCCCACCATAATTTCATACGGCACGCCGTTTTTAGAAATTATTTCGGTTTGAGTTTTGCTAGAATTTAATATTTTATCGTCGAACGGAGAATTGGGCAATTCTTCCCTCAACCCTTTCCCGAACTCCATGTTTACGATATTCCCCCTGATAACCTGAAATCCTTTTATGCCTTTTATTTTTTTATAAATAGAAAAAAGCTGTTTCCTATCCTTTTTTTTCATTATAGTTCCGTTAAGCATCATCGCATTGAGGCTTGAAAGAGTGGTTTTTGCTGTAACTATGGCATCGTGCCTCGTCAAAGATATAGTCAGCCTTTTTTGAAGATTGTAGGTATTGTAGGCAATTAACGCAATCGGAATGACGACTAATAATAAGAGCGGAATAATAATTTTAGTTTTAATAGATACGTCTTTAATAGACTGAAAAAGACCTTTCGACATAATAAAAACCCCTTTAATTCATATTAATTTAATATTTAATAATAATATTTAAAATTTTAAATTAAATCAATCGCTATTTTGTCTTTTCAGGCTGTAACGTCCATGCGGCGTAATCGCATTTGGGATAGTTGGAGCATCCGAAAAACTTTCTGCCTTTTTTAGTTCTTTTTTCCACAAGATATCCGCCGCATCCCGTAGGGCAGGGAATCTTAGATTTATTTAGCTTAACCGGTATGGGTTTTATGTTTTTGCATTCCGGGTATCCGCTGCAGGAAAGAAACTTGCCGTATCTGCCCGTTTTTATTACCATAGGTTTGCCGCATTTTTCGCAAATCTCGCCGGTTTCTTCCGTTTCCGCGGCACCGGCTGCGCTATTGCCCCCATCTTTTGCTTTCGGAAGTTCTTTAGTATTTTTGCATTCCGGGTATCCGCTGCATGCAAGGAATTTTCCGAACCTGCCCATTTTTATTACCATAGGTTTGCCGCATTTTTCGCAGATTACGTCGGTCGGTTCAGACGAGCCTTTTATGTTTTTAATATTGGCTTTAGCGTCTTTAAAGCTTTTCATAAATTTATCGTAAAAATCGGTAAGCAGGTCGTTTTTATCAATTAATCCATTTTCTATATTATCTAATTTTTCTTCCATATTTGCGGTAAACTTTAAGTTTATTATATCCGAGAATCCAGCCTTTAATATATCCGAAACGGTCATCCCCAGTTCCGTAGGTTTAAATTTTTGTGTGGAGCCGCCTTTTTTCGAGGCATCCGCTGATTCCGTAGTCATAGCTACGTAATCTTTTGTTTTTATATTTGCTATTATGCTCTGATATGTCGAAGGCCTGCCGATGCCGTTTTCGTCTAAGGCTTTGACCAAACTTGCTTCCGTATATCTTGGAGGCGGCGCAGTAAAATGCTGAAGGGCGTCGGCTTTTTTTATCGAAGCGGGGTCGCCTTTTGAAAGAAGTTCGAATATTTTTATTATGGAAGACGGAGATTTTTCCGCCACTGTTTCATTTTCGTCATCCGAATCTTCTTTATTCCTAAGGTTTTCGTTTATAACTTTCTGGAATCCGTCGAATTTCAAAATACTTTCGGTTGTTTTGAAAGCGTAATCGGTTTTTTCGGCTTTTTTCGGCTCTTGGTAAAAGCCTTTTACTGTAAGGCTGTACTGGTCGTAAATGCTTTCGCTCATAAAAGAAGCCGTAAAATAGGTCCATATAAGATTATAAAGCTTATATTCGTCGGGGGTCAGGTAGCTTTTAATTTTTCTGGGCGTCAACAAGATGTTGGTGGGCCTTATCGCTTCATGTGCATCCTGTATCTTTTTCCCTTCGTCCGCCGCCTTTGCTTTTTTCTTTATGCTTCCTTTTCCCGAAACGTAATCGGGACCGTAGGCGCTATGAATAAATTGCTTAGCATGCCCTTCAGCCTCGGAAGATACCCTCGTGGAATCCGTTCTCATATACGTAATAAGCCCTAACGGTCCGATAGGCTTACTGCTGACGCCTTCTACCGCGCCCAGTTCTATTCCTTCGTAAAGTTTTTGGGCTACGGACATTGTTTTTTTTACGGAAAACCTTAATATTTTTGCCGCTTCCTGCTGAAGGGTGCTTGTTATGAAAGGGGTAGGCGCTTTTCTCGATGCCTGTTTTTTGGTTATATCGGCTATTTCATAACCGCCGCCTATCTTAAGAAGGTTTTCTTTTAATTTGTCCGCCTCTTTTTCCGTTTTTATCAAAGGTTCTTTGCCGTTTATTTTAACGAGCTCCCCTTCTATGCTTGCGGAATAATTATTATCTTTGTTTTTTATATCGAAAAGAGCTTTTACAGTCCAGAATTCTTCTTTCACGAAAGCATTTATTTCCTTTTCTCTTTCTACGATTAAATATAACGCTACGGATTGAACCCTTCCGGCAGAAAGCCCCCTTCTTATTTTTTCCCATAAGAACGGACTTAGATTATAACCTACGAGCCTGTCCAATATTCTTCTGGCTTTTTGAGATTCGTACATGGATTTATTTAAAGCAGTAGGATTTTCGATTGCGTCGATAACTTTATCTTTGGTTATTTCGTGAAAAAGCACCCTCTTTATTTCAGGTTTTTTGCCTTTGATATCGTCTATAATTTCTTTTATGTTCCATGCAATCGCCTCCCCTTCCCTATCCGGGTCGGGAGCCAGATAAACCGTGTCCGCGTTTTTCGCAAGTTTTTTAATTTCTTCGACGGTTTTTTCTTTTCCTTTTATGATTTCGTACTTAGGCTCGAACCCGTTTTTGATATCAACGCCGATAGAACTTTTCGGCAGATTTTTTATATGCCCTACGGTGGCCTTAACGGTATAGCCTGACCCTAAGTATTTATTTATAGTATTTGCTTTAGACGGAGATTCGACGATAACAAGATTCTTCATATTTTTTTTATAATCCCTCCAGGGCGTCTTTCTATTTCGCAATTCATTTCAAGCATCGAAATCGCTTTTGCGGTCTCTTTTTCGTCCGCATTTAATTTAATATTGCTTAGTTTTAATAAATTGTCAATAGCAATATTTTCTTTTTCTAAACAATTTATTATAAACTGCTGGATTGCGTTATGTCGCCGGATATTATTCCCGCTCGTATTCTCACAGGATTTGACCGGAAAACCGGCAGTCGAACCGGAACGGCGCTCTCCGTCGAATATTTTTACTTTTTTGCCGGCATTTTGAAATTTTTTAATAAGGCCTGATAAAGAACTTTTTTGGGATAGATATAATACCGCGGCTTCCCGGGATAAATGAAAAGCAAGGCTGTTTCTTAAAGCAAAGCCGTATTTTGAATTTTTAGAAAATGGGTCCAGTGCTGAAATATGCAACAAACCGGCCGCCGTTTTATTTAAGTTTAAACCGGTTAAATTTGCCTGAGGGTTTGACGGCAGGACTATTAATAAAAAATTTCCCGAAAATTTTCGGATAAATTCTATCTCGGCTTCGCTGTTTGTGCCTGTGCAGATAAAATCGAATTTTGGATTGCCGCGGCCGTCGGAAAGATATAAATATAAATTATTTAAAATATCCGCGCCGGGCCTATATATTTTTGCGCCTTCGAATCTTGACGACGTTAAAAAAATACCGCGGGCAGACCTTATTTTCGATTCTAAAATACCGCCGTCATCAAACAAATCGGCTTGGCCGTATATATGTAAAAATTGCGGCAAAGCCGGGTTAAGGGATTTCCTTCCGAAATAATTTATTAACCTGCTTGTTTTTAGGGGTTTTATTTTAAATTTATGCAATAAATTAATTTCATTTTCCGTCTCGGTTTTAAATATTGCGTAAAAATCGTTATTTTCAAAATTATCTCCGGCAAGTTCGTTTTGGCTAAATGCCGCTTTTAAATAACCCTTGGATTTAGCTTTTAAAATAATCCTGTAATTAAAGTATAATCTATAATCTTCGATATCCATACGAATAATAATAAGATAAAATAAAAAAAAATAAAATAATTATTTTTTTAAATTAATTCCGATTGACTGTTGTAGCTATTAGTTGTATAAATAAAATATTGTTAACCTTAATTTTGAATTTATTGATATAAAAATAAAAATGAATTCTGCAAGAACGAAAATTTATTTTGCCGCAGTCGCCGCATTGTTTCTTTCCGTTTTCTTATCCCCTTCGCCGTCCGCGGGCAAAACAGTTATAAACAAAAACGGCGGGGACAAGGGCGGTGCGGTAAGAATAGCATTGGCGCTTCCGACCGGCGGGAGATTTGCGTTCTTTACGAAACAGTTTATAAACGGGCTTCTCCTCAGCCTTAACAAGCAGGGCGGGTTGAATATAAAATATTCGATAATCAACCTGCCGGCCAGTGCGGACGGCAGTAACGTCAGCAGCATTTTCGCTTCTTTGTCTAAAAAAAATGCGAGCGCCGTGATAGGGCCTCTTTTTGAAGGACAGCTGAAATACTTTGCATCAGATTCGGTTAAATTTAAAATTCCCGTAATAACCCCGTCGCCCGTCATCGCCAAAGAAGATTTATCCCCCTTTGTTTTCAGCTACGGAATGACTTTAAGGCAGGAGATAAAAACGGAAATGAAATATGCCGCATATGCAGGCATAAGATCCGTATCGGCGATATATCCCGAGGGCGGATACGGTTTAAAAATTATGTCCTATATAAATTTATTTTCAAGAAAATACGGCGTAAATGTTATTAATTCTACCGGATACGCCGATAAAACGGTCGATTTTTTTTATAATTTTAACTCGATAGTCAAGTTTAACAATATCGGCAGTACGCACGTGTCTAAAGCGGAAAAGGCCCAGCTCGGCATTACTCCTTACAACCTTATGCACGGCATAACTAAGTCGAAGCCGGATATACCTTTTAACAGTCTTTTCGTTATAGGCAGTCCTTCCAAGCTCGAACTTATTTTAACCCAGCTCGCTTATTATAATATTACCGGATTCCCTATATTCGGACTGAGTTCTTTAGATTCGAGGCCTTTTATGGAAAAGTACGGATTTTATATGCAGAATGCAATTTTTCCGGACGGATTTTTCAAGCATGACGATAATAAAATCGTTAAAAAATTTGATTCAGAATATAAAGATACATACGGCGAAATGCCCAATATACTCAGCGCCGAGGGATACGATATCGGAGGGATAATAATTAAAGCGGCGGAGAAGGCCAACCGTTACCGCCGCGCCGATGTTTCCGCAAGCCCGTATAATTATCCAAACTCGAATTATATGCGGCAGAAAAAAGCCGAAAGTTTTTCGGGAAGCGGCGAAGGAATGCAATTTTACCGCGCTCTTCTAAAAGTTAAAACGTTTAAAGGGGTCTGCGGAATCAGCAAATTAACCGGCGGCAGATTTAAAAAGCCCCTTTATCTGTTTAAATATAAAAATAATAAAATTTATATACTCGAAAGCCCGTTTTAATTATAAAACCCGCTATGCGGATTTCAATATAAATTCTTTCAGAACTGCGGCGTTGTTTTTTATTTCGTCTTTAAGCCCGTATAATAAGGTTATATCTTTGCCTCCGGTTTTTAATAATCTTGATATTTCCGCAATCGAATTATCCGAACCCGGCTCGGCGGATGAATTATGCCTGCGTCCGTATTCCGAAAGTTCACGCAAATATTTTGCTTTAAATTCTTTAAAATTTATTGCCGCCTCATGAAACGACTTCCTCAATTCGTTAGAAGGGGCTATGTCTTTAAACCAGAAATCTATTTTTGCCTTTTCTTTGCTTATGCCTCTCGGCCATAACCTGTCCACTAATATTCTTATGCCGTCTTCATCGGACGGTTCGTCGTAAATTCTTTTTATATTCAGCATAATTTTTTTCCTCCGGTATATTATATATGAATAAATTATATCTTAAAAAAACGTTAAGAATGTGCCGAAATT
>JAJZYC010000021.1 GCA_021806125.1 bacterium | reverse complement strand
GGTTTTAAGCCTGACGCAAAAATCGGGGTTGACGGATATAAGGGCGTCCCCGCGGTTCAAAAACTTTTCAATCAAGCCGAGTATATTCATCGTCCGCCGTTTTTAATATATTTAAAATTTCCAATATCTCTTTTTCGGTTTTCGCGTTATTAACCATGCATCTTAATCCCTTTGAGCCTTTAAATCCTTTTAAAAAGTTATAAAGATGCGGTCTTATAAGATTATGCCCTCTTTCCCTGCCGTAAAATAAACTTATTTCTTCAATCAGCTCTATGATTATGTCTATTTTTAGATTTATATCCGTATGCTTACGATTATTTTTCCCCTCGGCAAATACCCATGGCTTGCCTATAGCCCCCCTTGCAAACATAATTCCGTCGGCTCCGGTATAATTTTTTATATCTGCCGCATCGTCAACCGTAAAAATATCGCCGCTTGCATATACGGGAATAGCAATCTCTTCTTTAAGTTTTTTAGTTAAAGAATGGTCTGCCGCCCCTCCGAACATAAGCGACCTCGTTCTCGGATGAAAAAAAACCGCATCGACGCCGTTTATCTCGGCGATTTTACCTATTTCCAAAAAATTAACCGAATTTTCGTCGTATCCGCTTCTGATTTTTATCGTAAACATAGAATTTTTCAATGCGTTTCTGACGGATTCGGCTATAAGGGAAAATCCCCTTGAGTCTTTTAATATTGCACTGCCCGCGCCCGTCTTCACCACCTTTTTAACGGGACAGCCCATATTCACGTCTATAACCTTAAATCCTTTATCTTCGGCTTTTTTAGCCGCCAAGGCAAGCATGCCGGGCTCGCTTCCGAAAAGCTGAATTCCGGTTTTGTCTATATATTTTCCGGTTTCCAGCAGTTCCAGAGTTCCTCTGTCGTTATGCAAAAAGCCTGCCGCGCTTACCATTTCCGTAAAAGAAAAATCTGCGCCGTATTTCAGGGCAGTTTTCCTGAAAGGAAATCCCGTTATTCCGGCCATAGGGGCAAGAATAAACTGCCCTAAATTAATTTTATCCATTAAATGCCTTAATAATATTATTTTCTATAAAATCGGCGATTTTTTCGAAATCGTTTATATTTATTTGCGGAACTTCCAAATCTTTTATAAATTCATCCGCGCACACGAGAATAAGGCCTGCGTCTTTTTTAAATCTCGGCTTCAAATCACCGTCTATATCCTTTCTCAACAGTTCTATTTTTTTTATCTTCAGGTCTTTAAAGCCTTCGATTATAACGATATCTGAACCGCCGAAATATTTAGGCAATATAGTTTTTATTTCCGCATCGAAAGACGAATCGATATCGCTGAAAAAAGCCGCCTTGCCGTTTGAAATCAGCATAGTGGAAAATGCTCCGGCGTTTTTATGCCTCCACGAGTCCTTGCCGGGAATATCCGCTTCAAAATCATGGTCGGTATGCTTAACGGAAGAAACCTTATAGCCTCTACCGGAGAGTATTTTTATAATCTTAACGATTAAAGTAGTTTTACCGGTGCCTGATTTAGCGATAAATGATACAACCTTAGGAATTTTAATATTTTTAGACATATTTTTTTATAAAACTTCTCATAAAACGTATAATTATAATATAATTTAATTATAACAAAATTTAAAATAAAGCCAAATATAAATCAAGTAAAGGAGATAATTTATGCCCCCTATACGAAATTCCTCCAAAGGGTTGAGCACGGAAGAAGCAAAAAGACTTTTAGAACAATACGGTCCAAATGAGATTGTCGAAAAGCGGCCTAACCCTTTTTTACTTTTTTTAAAAAAATTTTGGGGTCCTATTGCATGGATGCTTGAAGCCGCACTTCTGTTGGAGTTAGCTTTTGGGAAAACTCTTAATGCCGTGATTATTGCCTTTCTACTCACATTTAACGCTGTCTTGGGCTTCTTCCAAGAGCAAAAGGCTTCGGGTGCGGTGGAACTGCTTAAAAAGAAACTGCAGGTAATGGCAAGGGTTTTAAGGAACGGCAACTGGATAGTTATCCCCGCAAGAGAGCTTGTTCCCGGAGATTATATCGTTTTGCGCATGGGTGATTTTGCTCCAGCCGATTTGGAAATTGCCGAGGGAATTGCTGACGTCGATCAATCGGCATTAACGGGTGAATCCTTACCCGTAGAAAAAGGGCCCAACGATACCGTATATTCCGGCTCCATTATCAGGCGGGGGGAAGTAAACGGAGCGGTTACGGCAACAGGTTCTAAAAGTTATTTTGGAAAAACGACCGAGCTTGTAAAATTAGCCAAAGTGCCTTCTCAGGCAGAAATGTTAATCATGTCCATAATTAAATATCTTATCGCCATGGACGGCATACTTGTGGCGGCTATACTCGTATATGCGGGCATAACCGGGATACCTATGGAAGACATGCTGCCTTTTGCGCTGATACTTCTTATCGCCTCGGTTCCGGTCGCGCTTCCTCCTACATTTACGCTTGCAAATGCCATCGGGTCTTTAGCATTGTCAAAGGAAGGCGTCCTTACCACAAGATTAGGCGCTATTGAAGATTCCGCGGCAATGGAGATTCTATGTTCCGATAAAACGGGAACATTAACGATGAATGAACTTACGCTTTCCACGATTCGCCCTTATGGAAATTTTAACGGGAACGATTTGTTAAAAATGGCGTCGATTGCTTCGGAAGAAGCGGCTATGGATGCGATAGATAAAGTTATCCTCGACAAGGCTAAGGGTTTGAATATAAGTATCCCCCAAAAAACAAAATTTATTCCGTTCGACCCAGATACAAAACGGTCGGAAGCTTTTTACCTTGATAACGGAAAATCTTATAAAGCAATAAAAGGTTCGCCTTTAATTATAAAAGAATTTGATACAAGCATCGATTGGGAAAAGGAATCCGTGGAGTTTTCAAACCGCGGAGAAAGAACCCTGGCTGTTCTAGGGGGCGAGGAGGGAACCGCTCCAAAATTTTATGGATTATTAGGCTTATCGGATCCGCCCCGTCCCGATTCCAAAGACGTTATAACCTTACTGAGAAAGGATTTAAATATAAAGGTTAAAATGCTGACGGGCGATAACTCGGCAACGGCGGTTAACATAGCCGAAAAATTGGGTATAAACGAAAAAATTTGCGATTACGATAATTTGAAAAAAGAAGGTAAAATCGAATTAAATTACGAAGCATTAAACTGCGGCGTGTACGCCGGTATTTTTCCCGAAGACAAATATAATCTCGTTAAGGCTTTGCAAAAAAACGGAAAAGAAGTTATAGGTATGACTGGAGACGGAGTAAACGATGCTCCCGCTCTTAAACAGGCTCAAGTAGGCATTGCGGTATCAAGCGCGACGGACGTGGCAAAAGCCTCCGCAAGCCTTGTCCTGACAAGTCCCGGATTATCGGGGATGGTAAGCGCGGTTAAAACCGGAAGGCGCGTTTACCAGAGGTTATTTTCTTACATATCGAATAAAATAGTAAAGACTATACAAACAGGCTTATTTTTGGCCTTAGGCCTATTAATATTCGGGATTAAAAACTTCGATGTCCAAGCCATGCCGCTTATAATACTTCTGCTGATTTTCACAAACGACTTTGTAACGATGTCTTTATCTACGGATAACGTCAAATACTCAAAGAAACCCAATAAATGGAATATAAGGGAACTAATGGAAATTTCTTTAGCATTTTCGCTCGGCTGGCTCGTATATATATTCGGTATCTACCTTTGGGGTTTGAAGCTGCTTGATTTATCTAAGCCGGTATTAGATTCTTTTGTATTTTTAGGACTCGTATATTCCGGCCACGCCAATATATTTTTAGTTCGCGAAAAATCCCATTTATGGAATTCAATGCCGTCAAAACCTCTTTTAATAACAGAATTAGGCGGCATTCTTTTGGCTACGCTTATGGCTATATATGGATGGCTTATTGCTTCAGTCCCGTTAAACTATATACTGCACCTTATAATTTTTACATTAATCTTTATGGCGTTATTAGATTTTATAAAAGTGCCGCTTTTAAAAAAATATACATAACAAAAACTCGCCTTAAATTTGCTAATCGAATTTTATAGCCGAAGCATAATTCAGATACTTTATAAATTCTTCTTTAGTCGGAGGATTTTTAATTCCCGTATTGAAAATTTTCCTTTTCTTTTCGTACCATTTTGCGAAATCCGCTTCGGGGATATTTTTTGCTTCGGCAAGCAGTTCTCCTATTAATACGTTCAATGCCGTTTCGGGCGAATCTTTTTCGCTTATTCCGTTATTATTCATAATCTAACGCCAGTTAGTCCTTGAGAATTCGGGCAGGTCCTCAAAATCCCCTCTTACGGCATACCCTTCGTTTATGTTATATATCTCAAATTCGCTATCGATAACGAACGAATATATATTTCCGTTTAAAAATTCGTCTTTGTATTTAAAGCATTTTAATCCCTGTCTTATAACGGCGGATAAGATCCCGCTGCCGGCAATATCGCCCAGTAAAATTGCCCCGACCAATACTTCGCCGTCATAAACGAGTTTTCTGTAAACGTTTTCGTCCTGAAACATATAAACCTTTTGCGACTCGTTTGCCGGATTCGTCAAACCGATAGTTACTATAGGCAGTCCGTAAATTTCAACGGAATTTAAACCCATTCCGCCCGGATATTCCCTGTAAACACCTGCCATATTAGTACCGGCAACCCTCCCTTCCTCGCATGCCAGAGGCACTATTGCAATAATATTCGGACGCTTGTTCAATATATCGTAAATTACGGCGGCGTCTCCTCCCGCATATACGTCTTTGACGCTAGTCATCATAGTTTTATCGACTATAATGCCCCTGTCTATTTTTATTCCGCTCCCCTCGAGAAATCCAACGTTAGGCCTCACACCTACCCCGACCACGACTATATCCGCTTTAAGGACTTTTCCGCTTTTTAATATAACGCTTTCCGGATTGCCGGATTCGTCTAAATTAATTTTAGTAACCGTTTCGCCGGTAGCCGTATCTATGCCGTTTTCATTCAGCCTTTTAGAAGTTATATTTCCCGATATTTCGTCGAGAGCCAGCCCTAAAACCCGCGGCAAAAGTTCTACGATGGTAACGTGCAATCCAAGCGCCCTTAATCCTTCGGAAGCCTTAAGTCCTATAAGTCCGCCCCCGACGACTATCGCTTCTTTGTTCTTTGCAAATTTAGCGGCTTTTTCCATCTTTTTAGCATCGTCAAATTTTGTAAAAGTCCCCATCATAGGGGAGTCGGGATTAAACCCCTCCGTGGGAGGCACGAAAGGAGTTCCGCCCGGACCGATAAACAGCTTGTCGTAATCTAATTTCGCCCCGTCTTCCAGAACGACTTTTTTTGAGACGGTATCGACGGAAACAACCTTTTTGCCGAGCATAACTTTGAAATTATTCTTTTCATAGTAATCGTCTTCTTTATACCATATGGTTTCGTCCGTGGTTTTTCCCTCGAGATAATATGATATTAAAGGCCTTGCGTATGCTCTGTAGTTCTCGTCCGATATAATAACAACGTCTCCCGACTTGTCGAAACGCCTTATTGCATCGGCGCAGGACAGACCTGCGTATGAATTTCCTATAATAACGTATTTCATAATCTAATCCCCTTTTTTATCGCTTTTCAACGGATTTAATATATGGACCGTAAATTTTTTTGGCAACCATAAGCCTTCTTTCATACGAATAGTTCTTAATGCCTATTCTTTTAAGCGCCCCTTTTTTACATGCCTCTACGCATTTCGGGGTGCCTTCGTCTATACAGCCGTCGCATTTGGACGCAAAATGGCCGCCGCCCATTCTTTCGATGGCGCCGAAAGGGCAGGACATAACGCACATCCAACAGCCGACGCATTTTTTATAATTTGTCACCGTCCAACCGGATTCCGTATCTTTATATCTCGCTCCGGGCATACAGGCATCTACGCATGGCGCTTCTTCGCAGTTATGGCATATTACCGGAAAAAATCTGCCCGATTTTTTCTTTATGTTAATTCTTGCCCCAGTATATTTAGACCCGTATTTTTTGCCCATATGTGCTTCGCAAGCCTTGACACAGGCCGCAAATCCTTCGGATTCGCAACCGTCGCATTTTGAAGGATAGAGCATTATTTCTATCTGATTTTTCTTTAAGTCTTCCTTTAAATTCGTAAGCTTATTTTTATTAAGATTCTTTTGCATAACGGCCCCTCGTTTATTTATTCTTTGCCCGCATTATCCCTAAGGTGTCGGGCAAAATATTTATAATTTTATCTCCCATAAAACGTAATCCGTTAACACGATAATTAAAAGCATCTTTTTTAAAATACTCAAAAGATTTCCTGAGGTATATAAAATTACCTGTTTTGGCATAAACCCACCAGCAATATAAAGCGTTTGCAAGTATGCCGTAAGGTTTATCAACAGGATTTTTTAAATCAAAAAATCTGTTCGCCTTTCTTATTTTAACACTTTTTGACCCGCTTTTATTAATTATTTTTTCGTTGCGGCCGCATTCCTCTAAATCTTTTTTTGAATTTATATTCATAAATAATTCCGCTTTCAATTCAGCATTATTTTTTACCATATCGAAAATATTATAATAATAGACGGATGATAAAAGCCGTGAAATATTTACCGAATCGGTAAATAAAAAATGTTCCTTTAAATTTAAAGCATAATCATTAAGAATCTCTAAAATACGCGCCGTCTCTTTTGTTTTATAGCATGCCAGAAGAGGTTCTACGGTAGAATCCGGCCATAGGGGGACGACGGCGTTAACTTTTTCCGATTCCAATTTTTTTATCAACTCCATTGCCGCGTCAAAATTAAAAAAAGGGGCATCGCACTCCATAATAAGCGTCAATCTTCCTTTTAATATTTTAATAGAACTGTAAATCCCTTTTAAAGGGCCTTTGAATCCGCAATCTTTATCGTCTGCGATTATCTGCGGAATTAAACTTAATTTTCCCGCTTCCGCTCTTTTTTTTGCAACTTTTTTAGCTTCGACAAGACAGTCTTTTATCTTATCTTCTCTCCTGACGCAGATTACAATATCTCTGCTTATTTCCGTTGCCGCGTCGAGAGACCTTTCCAGAAATGATTTTCCTTTGAATTTAAAAAAAGCCTTATCCTCTCCGAATCTCTTAGACTCCCCGCCTGCAAGTATTATAGAACTTATATCGCTCATTTATCGTTATTTCAATTCTATTCTGATTTTTCCTCTCTGGCCGTGTCCTTCGCTTAGGGTAACCTCAAAATAGTTTAACGGATTGAACATTTCTTTATTTTTTAAATCTAATGCAAGTTCGTTTGCAAAATAAACCGTAAGGTCTTCTATGTTGAGAGAAGGACTTTTTATTTTAAAAATATCGGCTTTAGGTATAATATACAGCTTGTTGTTTATCTCTATCCTGTAATGCAAATCTTCTTCCATAACTCTCTGGACGATTTCCGGATAGTCCGCCAATAAAATTTTATCTTCAAACAAAGAACATATTCTTTTGATTACAGCCTTTAAATTGTATAAGTGGACTATCCTTCTCTTGTCGTCGAACTCCCCGTCAACCAGAACGTCGACATAATGAAAATGTGGATGTATCCGCGAGCAGTCGCCTCTACCCGGCACTATATGCATGCATTCAAAAGTTAAACCGGCTTCTTTGCCTATAAGCTCTACTATCATAGTGTAATAATTAACCTTTCGATGTTATTGGTAAATAAAATTTTTAAGAACGCCGTTGGGCAACAGCCTCAAGCCGCCGCACCTTTCTCCGGAAGATTTGCTAACATCGCTCACATTCTTGCATAAAGTAATTTTAGACCCTTTTATTTTAAAAAACTGCCTGTCGTTCGATTTATCTTTCTTAAAATCAAAACCGCTTCTTTGCAATATTTTATATGGGTCGATATGATACTTTAAATAAAAAGGCTTGGCCGTTTTATCGGACATTTCTATAAACTGCAAATCAAACCCGTTCTCCGCACAGTAATCTATTATATTTTTCAAACATTTTTTGCTTGAGTTTAAACCTTTTAATAAAAGATTGTTTATTTCTACGTTATATCCGTTTTTTTTAAGCATATTAAGTCCGGAGATAACTTCTCCGAAGAGATTTTTGCCTGTTATATATTTATAAATGTCTGAGTCTAAAGTATCCAGGCTGACCGAGACTTTGTTTATTATATTAGGGCTTAAATCTTTTATTCTTTTTTTAATCAGCGTGCCGTTGGTAGTGATAAAAAGTTCTACGTCGGCAATGTGTTTGATTTTATACAAAAGATTTTTTAAGTCTTTAAATAATAGAGGTTCTCCGCCAGTAAATTTTACTTTTTTAAGGCCGAATTCCCTTAATAAATATATTGTATTTATTATGTCTCCCGTCTGAATAACTGAAGGCATTTTTTTTGAAACTCCTTCATTATGGCAGTAAAAACAGCGCTCGTTACATCTGCTTATTAAAGATACTCTTAAGGACGGAATTTTAAATTCAAATCTTCCGCGGTTAAATTCATATTCCTTATCGTAAAACATCTTAAATAAATACGGCTTCATCTAAAAACCTTTAATATCCTTTTTTAAAATTATAAGTCAAATTTAAATAAGCAATTAATATAAAATCTCATGGTCGTTTAAAGTAACCGATATAATACTCCCGGCCTCTATGGCCGAGACTTTCTCTTCCATAACAAAACTGCCGTCCGCCTGTATCATAGGACTTAAAGACCTTGCGGCGGAAGGAGGCTTAGGCGCCGGTATTACCGATGCGTACAGAAAACCGTTTTCTTTTGTCAGTTTTACCTGAAAATATTTCCTTGTACCTTCTTCTTTTGAAACATCATGTTTTAAAACCGCCTGAACCGTCGGATATCTTTTATATACATTTTTGGAATTCGTCATTTTCTGTATAGACGGCCTCACAAAAAGGTCGAAAGTTATCAGGACGGAATACGGCCACCCCGCAAGCGCAAATATCGGAGTTCCTCCGTTTAAAACTCCAAAAGAAGTCGGTTTTCCGGGAATGAGCTTTACCCCGTGAAACAATAATCTGCCGGTCTTTTCTATGGCCGAAGGGACTAAATCGTAAAAATTGGTAATCTCTTTATTTTCTAAAACCAGAAAACTAGCCCCAGTTCCGCCTGTAGAAATTAGCAGGTCGTATTTACCGGACTCGTCCGCCGTTTTTAAAATTTCGACCAATTTTTCCAGCTTATCCTCCACTATTCCTATAATTTCAGGAATTCCTCCGGCGTCTTTCACTAAAGATTTAAGCGCGGTCGTATTTATATCGTAAATTTTGTTGGCGCTAAGTCTTTCCCCGGGCGAAGTTAATTCGTTTCCGCCGGATAATATTCCTATTACCGGCTTTCTATATACCGGCACCGAATTTAAACCGATTCCGGATAAAGCGGCAATATCGCAAAATCTTATCCTGTGTCCCTTTTGAAACAAAATTTCGCCCGCTTTGACGTCGTCTCCTACCGGCGATATATAAGAACCTTTTTCTACAGGTTTTTTATATACCATTTGTCCGCCCGAATATTCTTCGGCATTTTCTATTAATACGACGCTGTCTGCATTGGGCGGTATAGGGGCACCGGTAGTTACGAAAGCGGCTTCTCCCGAACTCAAAGGAGCGATTTCATTTGAATAACCTGCGGTAATTTGGCTTTTAACTTTAAACGTTTCTATTTTTTTTTCGAAAAAGTCGGAAAACATTAATGCAAATCCGTCCACAGCAGACCTTGTAAAAGGGGGTATGTCGGTTGCTGGGATTATATCTTCCGATATAATCCTGCCTATACAATCCTCTGCGGGTATTTTTTCCGAGGCGATTATTTTTTTAATATTCGCCTCGGCTGTTTCCAACAAACTCCCCGCTGTTTTATCGCTCATATTAGAAGTAGGGTTCTACCGGATATGTCTTAATGCCCGATTTCTTAATCAAATTTAAAGCCTTGCCTTCATCTCCAAGACTAACGAATATCGTAGCATGATAAGGCGTAACGCTCGCCACGTTCCTGCCTAAAATGTGGATATCCGCTTTTTTAAGAATTTCTTCCGCCTTATCGAAATCCCCGTTTATATATTCGACCCTTATAGGTGCATTATAAACGGTTCCTGCGGCTAATATATCTGCCATAAACAAACCTCCGTATTTTTTTAAATTCGCTATATGATAAAAATCAACCGACTTTAACAGGATTATCCGTATCGTTAGTGGAAGAAGTTCCCATCGGCGCATGGGGAGCAATAAACCCGAAGAGATGCTCCGTTAATTTTCTGGCCGTTTTCTCCCTATCGATAGTGGATATTCTGTTTATATTTCCGAACCAGAGCGCATCCGTCGAACAAAGTGTAACGCATGCAGGCAGAAGTCCTTCATCGACCCTGTGCTTGCAATAGTCGCATTTCGTCACTTTTCCCGTTGCCTCGTTAAACTGGGGAGAGCCGAAAGGGCAGGCATGTATGCATGATTTACACCCGATACAGGTATTTGGGTCGTTAAAAACTATACCGTCCGCCCTTTTTTGCATAGAACCTGTAGGGCAGGCTTTTACGCAGGCGGCATCATCGCAGTGAAAACAGTTCATCGGGAGATAAACGGTTTTCAACTGCCCTTTTTTAATAAAATAAGGGCCAACCTGTATTACTCTCATCCTGCGGGGTCCGACTGGGAGGTTGTGCTCT
Source organism: bacterium (assembly GCA_021806125.1). Classification (GTDB taxonomy): domain Bacteria; phylum SZUA-79; class SZUA-79; order Acidulodesulfobacterales; family Acidulodesulfobacteraceae; genus Acidulodesulfobacterium_A. The sequence goes on along the minus strand of JAJZYC010000021.1, from coordinate 3,661 downwards.
TTTTTGCAGGATATTTCACATGACATACAACCTATGCATCTGTCTATATTTACCTTCATTGAATATTTTGGAGTGGATGATTTTAGAGTAACGCGCGATGCCCTTTCCTCCCCTAAATGAAATCTATCGAATCCGTATTCGGAAGACATATTTTCGCTCCTATTTTTTATAGTTATATTCGTTTAATACTTACGCACGTCGCATGAGTCGGGCGTGCATTCCACGGGCTCTTTAAAATTAACGAGCTTTTTCCATCCGATGCTCAATTCGTGATATTCTTTCCAGTGGTCTTTCCATTTTCCGACGATAACGTTTTTATCCTGATGTTTCGGGTCCCAGACTTCCGGAAATTTTTTCTGTAAAAATTCCAAAGTGTTCTTGACGGTAGCTTCAGGGTCGGTATCGCCTTTTCTATAAACCCTGCAAAGAACGGCCTTAAACTGTATCTGTCCGTAAACGGGGTCTTTTATTATATCGTCTATTACGGTATTAATGGACTCGTAAGGATGAAACGGCTGATACCTGTCGAATCCGAAGTTTGCCCATATCCCATCTTCCGGAACCATTTCCGTTACCCATGCCGGACCTTCTACCCAGCCCCTGTCGTTTTCTACGATAACCATATCTCCGTCTTCTATTCCCATAACGGCGGCAGTATTCGGATTTATTTCTATATTCCGGTCAGGTTCTAGTTCGTCGTTCCAAGGCCACCAATGCCCGCCTTCATGAAAAGACTGCGCTATTCTGGTAGTATTTAAGACTAACGGATATTTCTTCGCTCTTTCGAAGTTGCCCATAGGGGATTCGGAACCTTCTACCTGCGTAGGAACTTTATACCAGCCTATTTTTTCTAAAGCTTCGGATGCCAATTCAATTTTGCCGGATGGCGTTGGGAATCTTTTATCCGATTCGGGGTAATTTTCGCCTTCTTTATACATTATCCATTTCCCTCTTAAAACTGCCTCGTCGTCCTGAAACACGGCTTCTTCTTTGGACATTACCGGCCACATTAATCCGCCTTTAGGGTTTTTCTCTGGATTAAGGAGTTCATAGGTAATACCTCTTGTAAGCGGCTCCTGCCCATTAAAGAAATCCGTCATTTTAATTTCGTTGACTCTTCCTTTATCGGGACCGTCTTCGTAATATCCCCATGGATTAAATTCTACCTTATCGAAATATCCCGCATGTCCTTTAAGTCTTTTTGCAAGACCGTCGAAAACGTCGATATCCGGCCTGTGTTCATGCTGATATGGTATTATCTTATTGTGCCACTGAAGGAGTCTGTTGTTGCCGTGATGGCAGACGCTGTCGGTTTCTACGGAAATTGCTATAGGAAATGCAACATGGCTGAACATATACGTGTGGTTAGGATATATGGAAAGGTGAATATTGATTATATTTCTTTTCATTGCCTCTTCCATTTTCCAAGAATTTGGAAACTGAGGCAGATGGTCGCCGTTCCATATGATGCCTTTAACCGGATACGGTTTTTCATACATCATAGCGTTTATTATACATGGAACAGAACTGTCGCCCCACGATATTAATTTATCCGTTATCTGAGGTTTTTTAAAATCTGGCAGAACTTTTAAGTCGTTGCCGTAATTTAATGGGGGTCGGCAGTTATGCAGCCAGTTCCAGCCACCGCCCTTAACTCCTATAGAACCGGTAAGAGCTAATAGTGCCGCAATAGACCTGTTGACGTTGTTCGAGTTATATATCTGCGCAGTACCTAGATTGCCGGTTACGGAAGCCGGCCTTGCGGAGCCGAACCTTCTTGCCGCTTCTATAATCATTTCCTTAGGAACGTATGTAAGCTTTTCGGCCCTTTCCGGAGTCCATTGCGCACATTCTTTGGAATACTCTTCAAATCCCGTAACCCATTTATCTACAAATCCTTTATCATAAAGTTTTTCTTTGATAATAATATTCCCCATAGCAAGAAATAAAACGGCATCGGAACCGGAGCGTATTCTCATCCCTATGTCGCATTTCGAAAGGGTTGCATTGAAGCGCGGGTCAACCCCTATTAAAAATGCCCCGTTATCTCTTGCATCGAGAAGATGGGTCATAGTAATAGTTTCCTGAGCCGCCATATTCGTTCCTACTACAAGAATGCATTTTGAATTTTTCCAGTCCTGCGTTGGATTCATAAGCCTGCCCAGTCCTTTTGCCCCAAAAACGTAATTCATAGATACTCCCGGACTTTCACAGCAGATAGGACCCTGGCCGTAAACGTTAGGGGTTCCGAATATCCTGCCGAACCTTGCGCCTCCTTCTTTGTTCCCAAACGAAGATCTTCCCGTCCTGAAAACCGTTAGGGCTTCCGGACCGAATTCATTGTGCAGTTTAATTAATCTTTCGGCGGCAAAATCAAGTGCATCGTCCCATGATACTCTTTTAAAATCTTCCGTTAAAGTCTTCCTCATCATAGGATAGTGAACCCTGAGCGGATCGTACCACCATTGAATCTGTCCTACGCCTTTAGAGCAGAGACCGCCCCTGTTTTGCGGGTGTTCTGCATCACCCATTACATCGACAATCTTGCCGTCTTTTAAAAATATTTTAAGACCGCAGCCGCTCTCGCACATATTAGTACAAGTCGAATAGCGTACGGTATCGTAATCTTTGGATGATTCTTGCGGACGATGGTCAGGCTTTATTTTCATCAGCCTGTTATCTTTGACGCGCAAAAATTTCCCACTTTGTAACTCCTCAAAATCCATTTTTTTACCTCCATTTTAGTATTTTAATTTTATATGCAGTATTCTTTTAAAGGGTTGTCGCCGTTGCCGCTATTTCCGCCGGCTATTAAATCTCCGCATCCTTGCAATCCGAATAAAAATCCTATGAACTCAGTCAAACCTATTATAGGAGCAAAAATATCAAGGTCTGATAAATCGATGCCTTCGCTTATATTTTTTTCGCACATAGAACATATCGCCAATATATAATCCGAACCGGCTTCGTCAGCTTTTTTGTTTATTAATTTGAAAAATTCATCGACGGCGTTGGCATTTTCTATTCTTTTAGAATGAACAGGGGTAGTGTTCCGAAGTTTTTCCCCTCCGCAGCATTCGCCGTAAAGGCTAACTTCCGCCCCTAGAAGATTTAATATATTTTTAAAACGGTTAATATTTTCGCTATAGGAATAACATCCGGTATAAAGCAGTATTGAATCTCCCCTTATAATATTTTTTAAGGAATTATTTAAAAGACGGCTTTCTGCATCGGGGCCTGTGACGATATCTAAAAGGTGAACCGCTCCGGTTGAACCGACTTTAGCTTCTTTAAGATTTGCGTTAAAAGGTTCTAGGCTGTAATCGGCTTGATTTTTAAACATCGAATCGGAATTGATTATCTTAACCGCTTCGTTTATTTGCTTAACACATACTTGACAACCCGAATACAAAAAATTTCCGCCTTTTTGCTGCGATATCCCAAGGTTTCTAAGGGGCATGACGACTTTATTGAAAAAATCAGGTTTATAGTGTGACGGCGGTGCGCCGCAACAGTTCCATTCCGAAACCAAACCCGCCTCAAAACCCAACTTTTCTAATACGTCCTCCGATTGTCTTTTATTTTGAGAATCTACACAGCCCGGAAAATACGTAATATATTTTTTCAATAATATTAAACCTATATTTTATTTTTTAGGCAA
>JAJZYC010000020.1 GCA_021806125.1 bacterium | reverse complement strand
ATGGAGTCAGGGCATGAGATAACGGGCATATTTTTCTATAACGACGGTGTCTATAACAGATGTTCAACTTTAGAGCCGCCGAGAGACGAAAGAAATATTATGAAACTACTTTCGGAGCTTGAGCTCAAAGGCGTAAGATTAATAGTATGCGTTGCTGCAGGAAAAAGAAGAGGCATAGTAAACCAGACTGTTTGCAAGGTGGAAGAAATATCGGGTTTGGGTCAACTATTAGAGCTATGTATTACATCTGACAGAATGATAACATTTTAATTAAATTTAATTAAAAAATATATTTATTACGGGAGTAAATAAAATGTCGGAACAGGAAAAAACTAAGGTAATGTTTGTTTGCAGAACTGCTCCTTACGGAATGGTTTATGAGCAGGAAGCGATAGAAGCGATGGTTATGTTCGGAGCATATGAGCAGGATATAAGCGTCAGTTTTATAGGAGACGGAGTCTTTTCTCTTAAAAAAGGTCAAGATACGTCGTTACTCGGAAAGAAAAATTTTTCTATGACGTATCCTATTTTAATAGACGATTTCGAGATTTCTCATATTTATGTCGAGAAAGAGTCTCTCGAAGAAAGAGGTATGAGAGTCGAAGATTTAATAACCGAAGTAGAGATTGTCGATAGAAATTCGTTAAAACAAAAAATGAACGAGATGAAAGCGTTACTGCCTTTTTAAATAAACCGATAAAGGAGGAGAATAAAATTGCTGCACATAATTAAAAAATCGCCGTACGAATCTTCCGCTCTTAAGGACGCCGTAAACTATATAGGGCAAAATGACGACGTAGTATTGCTGGTAGAGGACGGCGTATATGCCGTTAAAAAGGGCGGCAAATTTGAGGAATTATTAAAAAATTTGGCGCAAAAAAATAGCGTTTTCTGTCTTCTTGCGGATATAAAAGCCAGGGGAATACAAGAAAGCGAAATAGTGGAAAATATTAAAGTCATAGATTACAAAGGGTTTGTAGAAAAAGTAGTAGAGCATAATCCTATGACCTGGTCTTAAAAATAGTTGTTGACATTTTGAAGAAATAATATTAAATATATTAGAATTAAATAAAAATATAAAATGTTAAAATCCTAAATTCATTCTGGAGGGGGCAATATGGCATTAGTAAATCCGCATGGTAAAGAAAAAAAATTAAAACCTCTGCTTTTGTCGGGCAATGAACTTAAAGATGCAAAAGAAAAGGCAAAAAATCTTAAAAAATTGCCTATGACTTCAAGGGAAACATCGGATTTAATAATGCTCGGCATAGGAGCTTTTACTCCACTGGAAGGATTTATGGGGGAAAAAGACTGGCAGGGTGTAGTGGATAATTACACTATGGCAGACGGAACGTTCTGGCCGATACCGATTACCCTTTCCGCCACAAAAGAATTATCGGACGAAATTAAAATCGGAGAGGAAGTTGCGCTTGTCGATTTTGAGACCTCAGAAATTATAGGAATAATTACCGTATCCGAAAAATATTCCATAGACAAGGCGTATGAGTGCCAAAAAATATTTAAAACGACCGATATGGAGCATCCCGGAGTTCAAAAGGTTATGGCCCAGGGAGACGTCAATATTGCGGGTAAAGTAAAGGTATTAAGCGAAAGCACTTATCCTGAAGAGTTCAAGGATATATATATGCGTCCTGCAGAAGTCAGAAAATTATTTGAAGAAAAAGGTTGGAACACCGTTGCGGCGTTCCAAACAAGGAATCCTATGCACCGCTCGCATGAATATCTTGCCAAGGTTGCGGTCGAAACTACAGACGGCGTTCTTATACACCAGCTAGTCGGCAAATTGAAACCAGGCGATATTCCAGCCAATGTAAGGGCCGTTGCCATCAATACTTTAATAGATAACTATTTCGTCAAAAATACGGTCGTTCAAGCCGGTTATCCTATGGAAATGAGATATGCTGGACCGAGAGAAGCCCTCCTGCATGCCGTTTTCAGGCAGAATTACGGCTGTTCCCATCTTATCGTCGGAAGAGATCATGCCGGAGTCGGCGACTATTACGGGCCTTTCGATGCCCACAAGATATTCGACGAAATCCCAAAAAACGCTCTTGAATTAAAGCCTTTAAAAATGGACTTAACATTTTACTGCCATAAGTGCGATGGTATGGCATCCACCAGAACATGCCCTCATCCTAAAGAAAACAGGCTGACTCTAAGCGGTACGATGCTAAGAAAACTGTTGTCAGAAGGACAGGAAGTCCCCGACCATTTCTCGAGACCCGAAGTTTTATCTATATTAAAAGACTATTACGCTTCGCTCGCCAAGGAAGACAAAGTAGAAATTAAACTCCATAAAGCGGCGAAAGGAGAAATTTAATTTCTGTTATAAACCGGATTAATTTTATATTATTTCGCTTAAGATGCGGATAATATATCTTTTTATATATAAAAATAATATATTAATGAGGAGGTATGAAAATGCCAAGTTTTGTGATTACGGAAAAATGCGACGGTTGTAAAGGAAGGGATAAGACTGCATGTCAGTATATCTGTCCTAACGACCTCATGGTTCTTAACAAGGACATTATGAAGGCTTACAACCAGGAGCCGGACCAGTGCTGGGAATGTTACAGCTGTGTTAAAATTTGTCCTCAGTCTGCCATAGAAGTGAGAGCATATCAGGATTTTGCTCCTTTAGGTTCTTCGGTTATTCCTATGCGCGGTTCGGATTCGATTATGTGGACGGTCAAATTCAGAAACGGAAAAATTAAAAGGTTTAAGTTTCCTATAAGGACTACTCCCGAAGGCGGTATCGACCCTTATCAGGGGATTGCCGAAGTCAATCAGGGGAATTTAAAAGACGAACGCTTATGCGATGAAACTGGGATAGAACTTACTGCTCCGAAGAAATAAGCGATAAAAACGCTGGCAGCGTTTTTATTTTTATTTAATTAAAATAATTTATAAATTGCGAGGATAAATTGTTATGGCTGAAATGAAAGGTTCAATGACAAGTACCGACGTTTTAAACAACTATACTATAGAAGAAATTAGTACCGACATATTAATCGTCGGCGGCGGTATGGTGGGATGCGGAGCCGCATTCGAAATAAAAAAATGGGCGCCTAAAGATATGAAGATAACGATGGCGGAAAAAGCTTCAATCGAAAGAAGCGGCGCCGTAGCTATGGGATTATCCGCTATTAATACTTATTTGGGAGATAATACACCGGAAGATTACGTAAAACACGTCGCAAACGACCTTATGGGCATAGTAAGGGAAGACCTTATTTACGATACAGGCAGACACGTGGATTCAACCGTCCAGCTTTTTGAAAAATTCGGTCTCCCGATATTCAAAGAAGACGAAGAAGATACCAGGTCTATTGCCGAAGGAGCTAGACCCCTCAGGGCGGGCAGATGGCAGATAATGATTCACGGAGAATCTTATAAGGTATTAGTTGCGGAAGCCGCAAGAAAAGCTCTCGGCGAAGAAAACATATTAGAAAGAGTATTTATAACAGAGCTACTTATGGACGAAAAGCATGAAAACAGGGTTGCCGGTGCAATAGGTTTCAGCTTAAGAGAAGCCAAGATTTATATATTTAAAGCTAAAGCCGTAATTATGGCTTGCGGAGGAACAGTCAACGTTTTCAGGCCGAGGTCTCAGGCGGAAGGCATGGGAAGAACATGGTATGCCATATGGAATGCCGGTTCTACTTACGCTATGGGCTATCAAGCCGGAGCGGAAATGACCACCATGGAAAACAGATTCGTTCCAAACAGATTTAAAGACGGCTATGGTCCGGTAGGAGCATGGTTCACGCTCTTTAAATCAAGAGTTATCAATGCCCACGGAGAGGATTATATGCAGAAATGGGGACATATGTTGAAAGATTATGCCCCTTACGGACTTGCAAAGGTTCCTGCGACGTGCCTATGGAACCACGTTATGCTTAAAGACTGGATGGAAGGAAACGGACCTTTCTATATGAATACGTCCGGCGCTATGAAAACGCTTTTCGAAACCCTTCCTGAAAAGAGGAAGAAATCGCTAGAAGCCGACGCTTGGGAAGATTTCCTTGACATGACCGTTGCGCAGGCTGGATTATGGGCGGCTATGGATATAGATCCGGGAGAAACAAACTCCGAAGTTATGCCTACCGAACCTTATTTCTTAGGTTCTCATTCGGGAGCATGCGGAATGTGGGTTTCAGGTCCTGAAGATATAGCTCCAAAAGAATATCAGTGGGGTTATAATCGCATGACGACCGTAAACGGTCTTTTCACGGGCGGAGACGGCGTTGGAGCGTCCGGCCATAAATTCTCTTCCGGTTCATACGTCGAGGGAAGAATTGCGGCAAAATCTGCCGTAAGGTTTGTATTGGACGACTCCGGCTATACGCCTACGGTCCATACTGACAATAAAACCCTTGCCGAAAAAGTATACGGACCTATGATTACATTCGAGAAATTTAAAGATTATTCGACAGAACCGAATGTAAACCCGAACTATATCAGACCGAGACTTTATTTATTTAGATTAAATAAGCTTATGGATGAATACGTTGCCGGAACATCTACGTTCTACAGGACAAGCGAAGCCAGTCTTTTAAGAGGATTAGACCTTTTAAACAGATTAAAAGACGATGCTCCGAAACTTGCTGCGGCAAACCTGCACGAGCTTATGAGGGCATGGGAAAATTACCACAGGTCGATAGTCGGAGAACTCCATTTAAGGCACGTATTGTTCAGGGAAGAAACAAGATACCCCGGTTTCTATTACAGAACCGACCATCCGAATCTTGACGAACAGAACTGGAAGTTATTCGTTAATTCAAAACTGAATAAGGCAACCGGTCAGCCGGAATTATTCAAGAAGCCGTATATCGAAATAGTTCCGAAGAATTAAAGATTAAAGGTTTATCTGCAATAATCAATAAAAATTATGTATCTTTCCCTCCTCATTTTATTGAGGAGGGTTTTAATTATTTAATAATAGTTAGTCGCAATATTCGTCTTATTTTATATTAATTAAAAACTTAGCAATGGAGATTTAAAGTTGAGCGAGTTAAAGAATGAAAATCCCGTATTAATAATAGGCGGAGGTCATAGCGGCGTTTCGGCCGCGCTTGAAATTACGGAAGCCGTCAATAAAAAAGTATATATAATAGAAAAAAAATCGTATATAGGCGGCAGAGTTCTCCAGATGTATAAGTATTTTCCAAAGCTGTGTCCGCCGTTTTGCGGATTCGAAATAAATACAAAGAGGATAAAGTCTTCCGCCGATAACAATATAAATTTTTTAGTTTCGTCGGCAGTAGAAGAAATAAATAAGGAAAAAGACGAAACGGGATATAGAGTTAAAATTCGCCAAAAGCCCCAATATATAAATGATAATTGCACTGTTTGCGGCGAATGCGCAAAGGTCTGTCCGGAGGATAGGCCTAACGATTTCAACTATGGTATGGATAAGACTAAAGCCATATATATGCCGGCTATATCTACATTTCCATTAAAATATTCGGTAGACGATAATTACTGCAAGTTTTCGTCATGCAAAAAGTGCGAAGAAGCTTGCAAATATGACGCAATCAATCTTAATGCCAAAGAAAACATAATAGAGCTGAAGGTTTCGGATATTATTTTTGCGACCGGCTGGAAGCCTTATAATGTAGAAAAATTAGAAAACTTAGGTTTTGGAAAATTTAAAAACGTTATCACTAATGTAATGATGGAAAGGCTTGCCGCAGATAACGGTCCTACAGGCGGCAAAATTTTGAGGCCGTCCGATAATAAGGAAGTAACTAACGTTGCATTTATACAGTGTGCAGGCTCCAGAAACGAAAACCATCTTCCGTACTGTTCGGCGATATGCTGTATGGCATCTTTAAAACAGGCTCTTTATTTGAGGGATAAAACCCCCGACTCTTCCCCTACTATTTTCTATATTGATTTAAGAACTCCCGGAAGATACGAGAATTTCCTAAATAAAGCGCAAATCGATAAAAATATTAAATTTAACAAAGGTGTCGTTGGAAAAATATCCGAAGACCATGTTACCGGCGACTTGCTGTTAGACGTTGAAGACATGCTTTCCGGCAAAAAGAACAAATTCAGGGCTGAAATGGTAGTTCTGGCCGCCGGTATGTATCCAAATATTAAGGATGATTTAAAACAAATTAAAATTGACGGCGATATAAAAATAGATATAGACGAAAACGGATTTATATTTAACGAGAACTATGAAGAAGGAATATTTTCAGCCGGGGTAGCAAAGTTTCCTTTAGATGTTTATATGTCCGGTCAATCGGCTACATCCGCGGCACTTTCGGTGATTCAGCATAACGCAAAAATATAAAAAAGTTCAAAATACAGAAAAAAAGATATATTTGATGAGGAGTTAAAATGGATAATAATTTAGGGATTTATATATGTTCCGGTTGCGATATAGGGAAAAGCCTTAATATTGAAAGATTAGTCAATACGGCAAAAGATTCCAATAAACCTGTAGTATGCACAAGCCATGAATTTCTTTGCGGGACGGAAGGCGTAAATCTCATAAAAAACGATATTGCCGAAAAAAAGATAAATAAATTAACTATAGCCGCATGTTCAATGCGTGCGAAACAAGATGTTTTCAATTTTGACCCTCTTACTATACACACTGAAAGAGTCAATCTTAGGGAGCATGTAATTTGGATAAGCCCTCCGAACGACAACAATACCCAGCTTCTTGCCGAAGATTATATAAATATGGGCGCTTCTAAGGCTAAAAAAGCTGCGTTTCCAGAACCGCTTATTCAGGATTTAAACAAAACCGTTCTTGTAGTTGGAGGCGGAATAACAGGGCTCAATGCCGCGATAAATTCGGCGAAAGCAGGTTACGAAGTCGTTCTGGTCGAAAAAAAATCTAATCTCGGCGGCTTCCCGTATTCAAAATATAAAAAATGGGAAACAAAACCGCCTTTCGAAAAGAATATCTGGATAAAAGAAGGTTTGGACGAACTTATAAAAGAGGTGGAAAGTTCTAAAAAAATTAAAATTTATAAAAATTCAAAAATAAAGTCAGTATCGGGAGCTCCCGGAAAGTTTAACGTCGAGATAGAGCCTTCCGACAAAGATAATGCGGCTGAAGTTGTAAATGAAACTGTCGGTTCTATCGTAGCGGCTACCGGATGGAAGCCTTACGAAGCAAAAAAACTGGATTATTTAGGATACGGCTTGACGCCGGACATATTAACGAACGTCGAACTTGAAGAATTATATTCGGAACTTTCAGAGAACGGTAAATCCGAAAGTTTTACGGTAAAAAGAAAATCTAATGGTTCGGCGGTAAAATCTATCGCATTTATTCAGTGCGCCGGTTCAAGAGACGAAAATCATCTGCCATACTGCTCGACGGTTTGCTGTATGTCTTCTCTTAAAGAAGCGGCATTGATAAGAAAAAATAATCCGGACGCAAATGTTTATATAATATATAAAGACATAAGGACGCCCGGCGAATATGAAAATTTTTACAGAAAAATGCAGGACGACGAAGGAATTTACATGGTTAAAGGAGCAGTTTCCGATATTTCTTACGATAAAGGCAACAATGAAATAGGCGTAAAAGTAATGGATACCCTCTTCGGAGGTGATATAGATTTAAACGTAGAAATGCTTGTGCTTGCTTCCGGAATGGTTCCAAATTCAGGAGAAATCGAATATGGCCAGAATGTAAATTTGACGGTCGGAAATGCGCCGTCGGCAAGCGGAGCATCCTGCCCTCCTTCGGTACCGGTTTCCACCGCGCAGGTTGCTAAAAGCGGATTATTAAATCTTACTTACAGACAGGGTAAAGAAATGCCCGACCTTGCATACGGATTCCCGGATTCTAATTTTATATGCTTTCCTTACGAATCGAGAAGAACGGGAATATATCCGGCGGGCTCCGTAAGAATGCCCATGGATACCGTTTTTTCGGTGGACGATGCAAAAGGAGCAGTTTTAAAAGCTATACAGTGCGTAGAGCAGACTTCTAAGGGTAAAGCTGTGCATCCGCGCTCGAACGATATGACCTATCCTTTTTTCGACCTTCCAAGGTGTACGCAGTGTAAAAGATGTACCGAGGAGTGTCCTTTCGGCGCCATAGACGAAGATGAAAAAGGCACGCCTAAATATAACCCGGAGAGGTGCAGGAGATGTGGAGTCTGTATGGGCGCATGTCCTGTTAGGATTATATCTTTTAAAAACTATTCTCCGGATATCGTCGCTTCGATGATAAAAAGCCTTTATATTCCCGAAGACCCTACAGACGAGAATTACAGGATTCTTGTTTTTGCATGCGAAAACGACGCTTATCCCGCGCTTGATATATTGGGCATGAATAAAATAAATTTATCTTCGAATATTAGGGTTGTACCGGTAAGATGCTTGGGCTCAATCAATAATGTCTGGTACGCCGATGCTCTTTCCAAAGGTATAGACGGCATACTCCTTTTAGGATGTAAATTCGGCGACGACTATCAGTGCCATTTTATAAAAGGTTCGGAGCTTGCATCATACAGAATGGGAAATCTTAAGGAAACATTGACGAGACTTGTCCTGGAGGAAGAAAGAGTAAGGCAGATTCAGCTTGAATTTACCGACTATATGAAACTGCCGGAAATAGTGGAAGATTTCGTCAATAAAATTAAATCGCTTGGACCAAATCCATATAAAGGTTTTTAAGAAGGGGGTTATTTTGAAAAATATCATAGTAAAGACCGACAACGAGTTGGTTAAATATATAAAAGAAGTAGGCGAAAGCAATTTTAAAAAATGTTTCCAGTGCGGGACATGCTCTGCGGTTTGTCCTTTATCGACCGAAGACAGGCCGTTTCCAAGAAAGGAAATGATAATGGCGGGATGGGGAATGAAAGAGCAGTTAGTAAGCGATTTAGACCCATGGTTATGTTATTATTGCGGCGAATGTTCCAAAAACTGTCCCAGAAAAGCGGAACCGGGAGAACTGATGATGTCGCTCCGCCGCTTTTTAATAAGCGCATACGACTGGACGGGAATATCCAAACTTTTATATAAGTCTAAATATGCCGAGTATATAGCTATATTAATAGTCGCCGTCGGTGTATTAATAGAATGGGCGGTTCTTTTCGGACTGCATCCTGCGGCAGGCGCTACACTGGCACAGGCCGTATCTCCCGATAAAATAGATTATTTTTTCGACTGGCCTATAACCGTATTTTTAGGGGTAATGCTGACATCTTTTATTTATAATATGTTCAGGAAAACCGTTTTAAGCGACACCGGCGTTAAAATTCCGTTAAAACTTTATTTTACTGAAGCATGGTCGCTGATGTTTAATTTTTTTACTCAATACAGATATGCGAAGTGCGATGATTCCGAAGGAACATCCACTAAAAAGATTACGGAAGGAAAATATAATTTCTGGCTGACGCATCTTTTTCTCATGATAAGTTACGTCATATTATTTGTGGGCATAGTTTTCTTTTTGGACTGGTTTCAGAATGAAAACAGCCTTCCGTACCTTCATATAATTTTATTCGATTATTTTGCCAGTATAGGTTTAATATTCGGTACGGTTTATTTTATGATTAAGAGGCTGACCAAGAAAATAGAAAGGAGCAAATTCTCTCATCATACCGACTGGATGTTCGTAATATTGCTTTTTTTAACAGCCGTAACCGGAGTTTTATTGAGAGCTTCTATAGTTTATAATTATTCCTTATCCACTATTTTTTATATATATCTGGTGCATTTGATGATTTTATTCCCGATGCTGGTAATAGAAGTTCCTTTTTCCAAATGGTCGCATCTGGCATACAGGCCGGTTGCTATTTATTTTGCAAATCTAAAAGAAAAAGCTAAAAGCCTTAATAACGAGAACGCTGAAATTAGTTGATATGTTTTAACATATTTGTTAAATTTAATTTCATTAAAATTTAATCAGGGGGTTTTTGGACATGAATGTCTTTGACGAAGCTATGATTTTTGGAATCATTGCCGGTCTCATTGCCGTTATATACAGCGTAGCGGTGACGATATGGGCTCTTAAGCACGACGAAGGTTCCGAGAAAATGAAGCAGATTGCAAAAGCTATTCAGGAAGGCGCAACGGCTTTTCTAAACAGGCAGTACAGAACCGTCGCCATCGTGGGAATTATTATTTTTGCTTTAATACTTATCGGCGGTTATTGGATACCGCAGTTTGGAATTTTAACGGCTTCCGGTTTTTTACTAGGAGCAGTTTTATCGGCTTTAGCCGGTTATCTCGGAATGTTTAACGCCGTAAGGGCAAATATCAGAACCGCGCAGATAGCTCATAAAGGAGTCAAACCTGCGTTGAAGTTTGCGTTTAAAGGAGGTTCGGTTACCGGTTTAATGGTTCTCGGACTGGGCGTTTTAGGAATATCGGTCTTCATGCTCATAGGCCATTCGGTAAGCGGCCTTGACGGAGTAATAAATTCGTTAATAGGTTTTGCGTTCGGGTGCAGTCTTATATCGGTTTTTGCAAGGCTGGGCGGCGGTATTTATACTAAAGCCGCAGATGTCGGCGCCGATTTAGTAGGAAAAGTCGAAGCGGGTATACCCGAAGACGACCCGAGAAACCCCGCAGTTATAGCGGACCAGGTAGGCGACAACGTCGGCGACTGCGCAGGTATGGCGGCGGACGTATTCGAAACATTCGCAGTAACTATCATAGCTTCAATATTATTGGCTTATTCAGCTTTCAGAGGACACGGTTACGGCGAAACGGCATTAATGAAGGCCATACTTTATCCGCTTTTGCTTGGCGGTATAGCGGTATTTACTTCTATAGCAGGCGTTTTTTTCGTAAGCGCTCCCACAAAAGAAAAGATTATGCAGGGATTATATAAAGGATTATTTGCAACGGGAATTATTTCCGCCGTAGTATATTATTTTTTCACGATGCGCTTTATGAACGGAGTCGGAGATCATTCGGCAATGGATTATTATTATTCGGCATTGGTAGGTTTGGTATTAACCGGACTCATAATAGTCATCACCGATTATTTTACCTCGACGAGCTTTTCGCCGGTAAAATCCATAGCTAAGGCTTCTACGACAGGCCACGGAACAAATATTATCGCGGGACTTGCCGTCGGACAGATGTCAACTGCGCTTCCGGTTATCGCAATCGCTTTCGGTATTTTGCTTTCTTATCATTTTGCAGGTTTTTACGGCGTCGCGGTTGCCGCTTCCAGTATGCTCTCTATGGCGGGAATGGTAATAGCGGTCGATTCGTTCGGGCCTATTACCGATAATGCAGGGGGTATAGCCGAAATGAGTGAACTCCCGGAAGACGTCAGGGAAACAACCGATGCTCTTGATGCTGTAGGCAATACTACTAAAGCCGTAACGAAAGGATATGCTATCGGCTCGGCTGCTCTTGCCGCGATAGTTCTTTTCGGGGAATATTCCGATTTAATTCAAGAAGGTTTGAATAAAGTCGGACTTCCGAATTTATCCTTTTCGATAGCACAACCTAACGTTTTAATCGGATTATTTTTAGGCGCAATGCTTCCGTACATTTTTGCTTCCCTTGCGATGAAATCTGTCGGAAAAGCTGCAGGCGACATAGTAGTCGAGGTCAGAAGGCAGTTTAAAGAAATTCCAGGCATTATGGAAGGTACAGGCAAGCCGGAATACGGCAAATGCGTCGATATAGTCACAAAGTCTTCGCTGAGAGAAATGATACTGCCGGCGTTTATTCCAATTGCAGGCCCGATAGTTTTCGGTCTCACGATGGGACCGCAGGTTCTCGGCGGGATTTTATTGGGAACTATAATATCCGGACTTTTTGTCGCTATCTCTATGACGAGCGGGGGTGCGGCATGGGATAACGCAAAAAAATTAATAGAAAAAGGATTCGAGTATAACGGGCAGACTTACCGCAAAGGCAGTGAAGCCCATAAGGCGGCAGTAACAGGCGATACAGTCGGAGATCCTTATAAAGATACGGCTGGTCCGGCAATTAACCCGATGATTAAGGTCGTCAATATTTTCACGATTTTAATCATTCCGATAGTGTTGTTGCTGTGGAGCTGATTAACTAAGATTAAAAGAACAAGTAAAAAGGGTGTCAGGTTTAAAACCTGACGCCTTTTTTAAAAATAAACCAGCCTCTCTTTTTAAGATATATTCTTCTTTAAATATCTATCCTTTTCTCTTTTTGATTTAAAAAAAGATTTAAGCAGCATAGAGGATTCTTCTTCCATAATGCCATGAACGATTTCTATTTTACCTTCCAGGATAGAACCGGATAAACCTCCTTTAGGGTCGATAGTTCCGTAAACCAACTTTGATATTCTCGATAAGATAATTGCGCCGCAGCACATAATACATGGCTCTAAGGTAACATACAATTTGCATCCGTCAAGCCTCCAATTTTCCAGTTTTTTCTGAGCGGCTAAAATTACCCTTATTTCCGCATGCATTATGCATGAGCCGTCTTTTTCAACTGAGTTGAAACTTGAAGCGATTATTTCGTCTCTGCCGCTTACTATAACGGCTCCTACAGGCACCTCATCCGTATTAAGAGCGTTCTTGGCTTCCTCCAAAGCTAAATTCATAAAATAATTATCGTCGTATTGCATTCATTTATTTTAAATTATTTATTAAAAATTAATTACATATTTCTTAAAAAGATTTTGATTTCTTTTATATCGTCTAAACAAATTTTATTTAAAATATTTGCTTTATGCGTTTTAAAGGTGTTTTTTGTAATATTTAAGATTTTTTCTATTTCGGAAGGAGCGTATCCTTCTTTAAGCAATCTGCAAATTTCGAATTCTTTTTCAGATAGATTATAGCGTATCCTCCTTTTTAACTTCATAAAATCATCAGGTATGACCTCTTCGCATGTTATGGCAACAAGGCTTGATTCAGAGCGGGTTCCTTCCAAACGATAGCCTTTCATCATTATGCTTATGCCGGAGGATGAAGTATATATCTTCGATGGCAAGGCGTTGCAATTATACCCTTCATTTAAAAATACATTTCTCGTAACTGTGTTAACATAACGGATAAGTTCGCGCAGTTGCTTTTCCTCAATAGATTCGTATCCAAGATTCTCCAGCAAGCCTATCTGAAAAAACATATTTTTTGCGGCATCGTTCATACCGTCTATCTCGCCTTTAGCATTTATTAACAACAACCCAATCTCGCTTTCCTGCAATCTGACTATAGGTTTGTCCGAGTCCAGGCAGCGGTTAAAACTTTCGCATACCCTTTCCGACTTTGATATTCCGTAAGCAATATAAGGGGCTACGCTTTCCATAAAAAGGGCATCCTCCTTAGTAAACGGCGGCATATCTTTTGCTCTAAACAAGGGGAATTCGCCTACGCATTCCCCCTTAATCCTTAAAACAGTAAGCAAAAAGGAATATATACCCACGGGTTTATATAATTCGTTATAAATATAGCTGTTATTAAAATTTGGGTGCCTAACTTCCTCGAATGTAAGTACCGTTTTGTTAAACAAAACAACGTCGGTATAGGAAAGTACCCCGCATTCTTCGAAGGTCATTCCGAAACACCTGTTATATAGAGGCCCGAATTTTGAAAAATCAATATCTTTCCAGATAAATTTTGTTCCGAATTTATTAAGAATCATCACTTTAACATTGCTGTTTAATATTGCTAATCCAACAAGGTCAAAAATTAAATCGACATAACGGCTGACAGGCAGAGGCATAAAAGAAAGCCTTTTTATGCGCTTGATAATATTTAATTTATTGGATAAAGAAACAAAATTATAACGCATAGGATTTATATATTTGATTTAAAATGATACCGTTAAAAACCGAAAGAAATAAATCGGTACAATTTTTATATCATTAGAAAGATAATATCTATCGCCATTTTAGGGTGATACAAAATAATTTTAATTTTAAGATATAATTAAAATTATAAAATAAAAAATTGTATTGCACTTTAAATAATTATAGAATAAAATGCAGTAAAAAGGCAAAAATATTTGAAGATATGATAATATCGTTAACAGATATAATTTGGGAGGAGCAGTTTTATGAATAAAAAAATTCGCTTTATTTTTTTAGTTTTAACCGTAATTGCTTTTATTCCGGTTTTATCAGGCTGTAAGGGCGGAAGCACTTCATCGTCTTCGGCATCGTCATCGGCTGTCAAAACCCCGGCAACAATTAATAAACTATCGCCCGGTTTATGGAAGATGAAAATGCATACTGATATCAAAATGCCGTCTATTGCGGGCAGGCCGGCAATAGACCATTCGGCAGTAACCGTAATGAAAGAATGTATAAAACCGGATTCCAAACAGACAAAATCTTACATGATGAAACCTAAAAATTTTCAATGCAGCCATGTCGGGGAGCATATCGATATGGACGGCACAATCCACTGGTCTATGCAGTGCAAAGGTCCGAATATGACTCTTGCAAGCAAGGGCAGGACTAAAATTTCGTCTGACAGTTTTACGAGCCATGCGACGGCGACCCAGACCTCTTTGCAATCTGGTTTTACGGTAAAATCAACTATAGATACTGTCGGAAAGCGCTTAAGCAGTAAATGCCCGGCAAAATCTTAAAGGCGTTTTTTATTTTGAAATAAATTAAACGATTTTCCATTCCAAAATTGCCGATAGAAATCTTTAAAATGGCTTTAAAGTTTTCTATCGGCAATTTTAAGTATAACCCAAATCCCGATTTAGAAATTTATTTTCTGGATTAACGCTTCGCTCTCGACCTTTGGTCTCGTGAAGTTTATCCTAAACTTTCCCGCATACGCGGGAATG
>JAJZYC010000019.1 GCA_021806125.1 bacterium | reverse complement strand
GTATTTTTTAAAAATTGCCCTAAATCCCGGAAAAGGATGAAAAAAATATAATATTCCGCCGTCTTTATTATTTTGCGCGAGAGACAGCGCCGAAAACGTTTTAAAACTAATAAAAAAAACCGGAGGCGGGAAATTTTTTACGGATAATAGGGACTTTATAATATCCGTTATGCGGGCGGCAAGCCTGAACTCTCCGAGAGATTCGGCATAAAGCCATATCCTTTTTGGTCTTGCGGAATCAGCCGCTCCGTGTGCCGCCTCCGGAGAATATTTTTGTGCCCTGACGAAAAAATCTTCGTTTAAATAAAAAAACTGCTTTAATTTTGCAAATATTTTCATTAAAGTTCGTCTATATTTATACCGGATTCGTCAATATTTTTTGCATCTTCCGCCAGGAGAATCGGTATTTCGTCTTCGACCGGGTAATAAACCCTGCAATTTTTGCAGATAAGCATTTCTTTTTCTTTAGACTCTTTATAAATGAGACTGCCGCGGCATTTCGGGCATACAAGAAATTCTTCCGCCATTTCTTTAACGTTCATAATTAATTTAACCCCTGTTTTATTACTGAATTATGCACTTGGTAAAACAATGATTGGGTATTTATCATAATAACCGCGAGATTGCTTTGTCGTCTTCGACTCCTCGCAATGACTGCATATTGTCATTGCGAGCGTTAGCGGACGGAGTCCAGCATATCTTTGTCTGCGTTTATAAAAGCCAACGGCTTTTATGCAGGCAAAGATGGAACCAATCTTGCTTTGTCAAGCGCATAATTCCGTTTAATTACTGCCGTTTCGTCCCGGTAAATTTATAAGTAGTTCCGAATCCGGTATCTTCCAATACGACGCCCTTTTCGAGAAGGAGCTTCCTGATTCCGTCCGCCGAACCGTAGTCTTTATTTTTCCTGAATTCGTTTCGTTCGTCTATAAGTTTTTTTATCTCTTCCCCGCTTATTAAAACTTCGCCGCCGCCGTCCGCCGCAATATCCGCAGAATTGGACTCGATAAACCTCTTGGGGTCTTCGTTTAAAAGCCCGAATATGCCTGTAAGCGATTCTTTGATAAACGCCGCGGCAGAGTCTAAAAATACCGCATCTTCCGAATTTATAAAACTTTGCGCCATAGAATCGTTAATTATTTTATTTGTTTTTCTTACGAGGTCGAATATGACCGATACAGCCTTAGCGGTGTTAAAATCGTCGTTGAGCGAATTATAAAAATCGTTCGTATAATTTTCGATATTTTCCGCCTTTGCGGAAGCGCCGCCTTTTTTTAAGGTTATGCGGTTTTCTCCCATTAATTTTTTAAATTCTCCGTAAAGATTTACCGCCTGATAAAGCCTGAGCAGGCTCTGCTTCGCGCTTTCTACGCCTTCGAACGAAAAATCTATGAAAGACCTGTAATGAGTAAACATAAAAAAGAGGCGCAGGGCTTCCGGATGAAATTTATCGAGAACGTCCCTTATAGTAATAAAATTTTTAAGGGATTTCGACATCTTTTCGCTGTTTATGTTGACAAATCCGTTATGAATCCAGTAATTTACAAAATTTCTGCCGGTATAGCTTTCGGACTGGGCTATCTCGTTTTCGTGATGGGGAAATATAAGGTCTGAGCCTCCTCCGTGTATATCGATGCTTTCGCCGAGAAACTTCATGCTCATTGCGGAACATTCTATATGCCATCCCGGCCTGCCTTTCCCCCAAGGACTGTCCCACGACGGCTCGCCTTCCTTAGATTTTTTCCAGAGGGCAAAATCGAGAAAATTTTCCTTTTCTTCATTTACCGGTATTCTGGAACCCGCGATAAGCTCGTCTATATTTTTATGGGAAAGTTTGCCGTAATCTTTAAAAGAAGCGACTCTGAAAAAAACGTCTCCGTTTATCTCGTAAGCATTGCCTTTTTTTATCAAACCCGAAGCCAAATTTATCATTTCGGGAATAGTTTCCGTCGCTTTAGGCTCGTAAGCCGGCTTTGAAACATAAAGGGCGTCCATATCTTTATGGTATTCGCCTATATATTTCGAGGAGATTTTTTCTACCGTCGAATTTTCATCGTTTGCTTTTTTTATGATTTTATCGTCTATATCGGTAAAATTTCTGACGTAAACGACGTTATAACCGAGCCGCGTTAAATAACGGTAGATTATATCGAAAGTAATATAAGCTCTTGCATGGCCGATATGCGACAGGTCGTATGCGGTTATTCCGCATACGTACATTAAAACCCTGTCCTCGTTTATAGGCTTGAAAAGCTCCTTCGAGAGTGAAAGCGTATTATATATATATATATTTCTGTCCATATTCGGAATCTGCCGGTTCTGATTTATTAATTTTTAATAATTTTAATATATATATGCCGTGACTTCATATCTTATCATATCTAAGACTTTTTTTTAACATATTTTTAACGAAAATTTAACGAAAACGAAACATTATCGTCATAATGCCGCAACATTCGTTTGATATATTATTATACATATTAAAAATGAATAGAAAAGGCAAAAGGGAGCGGATTAAATGGAAATAAACATATGGAGCGGCGAAGGTTTGCCGGCGGGAAAAAATACCGGCGGCCGCGGCTTAAGCGTTAAAACATCCGAAGATAAACGCGAAGATAAACGAAACTCCGGTTTGGAGCCGATTAAATCCCGTAGCATTTCCTCAGGCGAAAGAGAGATAAAAGCGCTTTTAAATTCCGGTTTTATTATAAAAAACGACGAAAATTTCTTATTGAATACATACGGCTTTATAGATAAAGACGTTAAAAACAATTTTAACGATTTATTTATAAAAAATAATTTCGTAGAAGTTCAGGGGGCGTCTTTTAATTCTATGACGCCATACGGCAGAAATATAACGGTAAAAAATATTATTATGTCCTCGGAAAAATTCAATAAAATTAATTCGGCGAAATATGCAGGAAATTATGCAAAATACGACGAAAAATTCAACGAAGATTATAAATTATCGAAATTTACGCTGGACAATTATTTCGACCTTAAGCGGTTACCGATAGCAATAGACGCAAAAAATACCGCGCCCGGAGTTATAAATATTGAAACCGGGGAGGCGTCCGGCGGCGGCATAAAAGAGGTAAAATACTCTATCAGCGAAATCCCGTCTTCCTATAAATTCAAGTTCGACAAAAAACATTCGGATATATTTTCCGATACCGATAAGCGGCCGGAACTTGGCATACTCAAGGAATATAAAGATACTACGGACGGCTTTAGAAATATCAAAGTAACAGTGAACGATAAAAAAATTTTAGAAATCGAATCCATCCACAACTGGCAGAAGATTATGAATTACGTAAAGACAAGGGATATGCAGTTTTTAAGCGGCTTAAAAAGAAACGAAAGGGACGAAATTCTGGAGAGGATAGAAGTCCACCATATAAACCAGCTTCAGGACGACGGCAAAGAAAACGTCCGCAATCTTATCGCTATAGGCGAAGACGCTCACAGGCTCGCCGATTCTTATAAAATCCTGATAGATAAGAATACCGGCTATTACAGGGAGCGCTATTTTAATTCGGAAGCCGGAAATACCGTTAAATCCGAAAACATAACCAAAGAAAAAACTTATGTCCGGCTTTTAGAAACTATTAGCAATCTGGCTCTAAACGACAAAATAATGCTTAACGATATCAAACTGGACGTGGAAGCAAATTCCGCGATGAGACTTGCTATGATGACGGATACGGGCGAAAATTTAAGACTGCTGTTTATAGACGGCAAAACGGGGGAGGAACTTAGACTGCTTGCCGCAAAAACGGACGGCGAAACGGAAAAGAACATCGCTAAAACGGCATTGATTAATATCGTCAAAGAATTGGCGACTGGCATATAATATAACCTAACGTCCATTAAATTTAAATAAGGTTAAATAAAAATAACGCGTCATTAATTACATAACATATCACGGTGGAAGGCTTAAAAATTATGGGAACGAACAATCGGAATAATAATTCGGAATCTAAAAAATACGAACTGCTCGCAACGCATGTAGAAATGTTCAGGATGGCTTTCGCTGCTTATCTCGAACAATGCAGGCTTGAAACCGGAAAATCTGCGGAATCAGGGGAATCTGATAAATTAACCGGCGGGACGGAAAACGGCATAATTTTCGAAGAACTCCTCTGCAGTTATTATCAAACCGTAATTTCCGCTTTAAAGAAACTTGCCGGATACGACAGGAAATATATTCCCGCCCTGGTAGAAACTTACGAAGAGCTGTGGAAATCCGCGCCGAGGCTTAACGGCAGGAATTACCTATGTCCTTATCTATCCGACCTGTGCAAATTTTTATACGAAATCAGGGAAGCGGGCGCTCTGGCTTTTTTTTACAATCTTCTTATTTACTGCAGGGAAATACCCTTTTTATCGCTGAACGGGGAAAAGGAAAAGAAATTAGCCGACGGGTACGAAAGCGGCGGCGAAGAAGACCCGTTTGCGGAATTCAGGAAAGAAAGGCTGGAAAGAATAGCGGCTGGTTTCGACGAAAACCTTTTTAATAAAACTTACGACAAGTTCTTTGTAATACTGTCCGGATGGAGGGAAAAAATAGAAGGATATTATACTAAAGACGAAATATTTTTTATGAACGGACTGTTTATAACGGACGAGCTTGCCGATTGCGTTTACGGCGAAGAAAGAAACGGCGGAAAAAACAAAACTATGTTCCGCAAAGCGGATAATTCCGGCGAAAATACTTATCTATACGTTTACGGCGGCGAAATGAAAGAAAAAATAGCGGGGTTTTACGAGAAAGCGCTAAGGTATTTCAAACGCGCGATAAATTATAATCCGGGCAATCCCAGATATTACTACGAATATGCCAGATGCCTGAAAAATTCTGGAAAATCCGCCGAGGCTGAAATATTTTTCAAAAAGGCTTTCGATTTAAACGTTAAATAGCACAGAAACGGCGGCCATAACCTTTAATTTCCGGTTATTTTTCTTGACAAAAGATATTCCGCTGTTTTATATTCAAAAAAGAAGTATTATAAAATTTTATTGATTACTTCGGAAATAAATTCGGCAGGATTTACTATTTTAAACCGGTATTCCGGCGAAGTTTTAAGTTTTTTAAAATCTTTTATGTCGCCGGTAATTAAATAATCGGATTTTCCGTTTATCGCCGAAACCAGAACCGGAACGTCTTTATCGGCAATACGACCCGAATATCTTTCAACTTCCGTTTTTGAAGGCAGTTTAATAATTTCTAAATTGATTTCGGGCAGATATTTTTTGTATGCCGGAATAGCCGAAGGCAGTTTCTTTTTCAGATTTCTTTCTATTTCTATGAGATTATATTCGCCGGTTAATCCGGTAATCGAAGGCAGTTTCAGACTTAATAAGTCTAATATTATCCTTGGCGCGCCTTTATCGGATATGAGTCCGGATAATATAACATTGGAATCGAGAAAAACTCTCATATTTTATCGGTATAATTCTTTATAAAGTTTCTCTCTTTCTTCGTCTATGCCTTTCAATAATTCTTCAGTCGAAAACCCAGACTTTTTTATAATTTTTTTTATTTCTCTTCTTGCTTCGTCTAATTCAAGTCTTTTTGGAGTGACAATAATGGCATCGCCCAATGGTATAATGGAAACGACCTGCCCTTCCTCAAGATTTCCTGTTTCCCTTAGTTTTTTAGGTATAGTAAGCTGGCCTCTGGATTTTATCTCTGCCGTAAATATAGACTTCTGCATTTTATTTATTTTCAACCTCCGATAAAAGTATGATTTCATAATATCAGAAATCAGAAAATAATGCAATATTTTATACGTCTTTTCTGTAATTTCTATCCGGTATCATAGGCGCATCAGGAAAAACTGATGAATTTAAGCTCGGTCATTTCCTCGAGGGCGTATTTTACGCCTTCCCTTCCTATGCCTGATTCTTTTACGCCGCCGTAAGGCTGGTGGTCGGCTCTCGCGGTAGGAATGTCGTTTATTAAAACGCCGCCGGTATCTACGTGCTTGACGAAATACAGGGCGTTTTTAAGGTCGTTGGTATATATGCCCGCCTGAAGGCCGTAAATAGAATCGTTCACCATCCTGACGGCATCCTGCATATCTTTAAAAGGAACGGTAGAAACTATGGGGGCAAAAACTTCAAGGCACGATATTTTCATCTTTTCGGTAACGCCGGAAAATATAGTGGGGTTCATTATGTTTCCGTTAAAATCGCCGCCCAGCTCTATTTTTGCGCCTTCTTTGACAGCTTCTTCGACCCAGCCGATAATTCTCTGCTTGGATTCGGAACTGATGACGGGGCCGATGTCGGTCGATTCGTCGAGCGGGTCGCCGATTTTTAACTTTTTGGTTTCTTTAATAAAATGCTCTAAAAACTCCCGTTCGATATCCTGATGCACGTAAATCCTCTGCAATGAAATACATACCTGTCCGGAATTGTAAAAAGCGCCTACTACGGCTTTTCTTGCGGCTTCCAAAATATTTGCGGTTTTATCGACGATAAGGGCGGAATTGCTTCCGAGTTCCATAGTATATTTCTTGAGCCCGCCTTTAGCCATTATTTCCCTGCCGACTTTAGGGCTTCCGGTAAAACTTATCATGCGGATTTTTTCGTTAGCGACTATGGCTTCTCCGGTATCTTTGTCGCCGTAAAGCAGATTTACGGCATCTTCGGGCAGGCCGGCTTCGAGCATAGCCTGAACTAGAAAATATGCGGTAACGGAACCGTTTATGGACGGCTTGAACACGACGCTGTTTCCCGCCGCGATAGCGGGAGCTATTTTATGTGCGGGAAGATTAACCGGAAAATTAAAAGGCGTAATAGCGGCAATAATGCCTACGGGAACCCTCAAATAAAAAGAAAGCCTGTTTTCAAATCCCTTGACTACATCCATAGGCACCGTTTCGCCGTGGATTCTTTTGGCTTCTTCGGCGGCGTACTTAAATATGTTGACTACCCTCTGCGTTTCTATAAGAGAGTATTTATAGGCTTTTCCGACTTCAAGGGAGATGTAATGCGCAATTTCTTTTGCGTTGCGCATTAAAATATCTCCGGTTTTTTCCAATATCTCGAATCTTTCGTATGTATGAAGGCTTCTCATCTTATGAAAGCCTTTTTCGGCGGAAATTACCGCCGCTTCGACGTCGGACAGGTCAGGTTTGCTTAAAATAGCTACGATTTCGCCGTTATAAGGATTGACTACTTCATATGTTTTTTCTTTTTCGACCCATTTGCCGTTTATGTACAGAGGATATTGTTTAGGCATAGACCTTCCCTTTAGGATTTAATTAAGTTAAATTTAATTATAATCCAAAAGTAGCTAAACTGTCAACCGCCGGAACCTGCACCGCTTACCGCCCGCTTATCTCCGCCTATAGCCTTAAAACGGATATAAATCAGGCTTTTCCGTAATAGCAGGCAAAGCAGTAATGTTTATTATCGTGGTCGGATATTTTTGTTTTCTCTTTTACGATTATCTCTCCGCATTTGTTGCAAATGACAAGATGGCTTATAAGGGTTTTAACCATCTTTTCCCTGAGCGCCTTGTCGTTTAAAATGTCGGAAATTAACTCGTGTTTTAAATCCTTGTAGCTCCTGTCGTGAATAAGACCAGAGACAAATTCGTGCTTGTCTGTTTGTTCGGCTAATTGATTCATTTTAATTTTCCTCCTTTTTTTATAACGATGTTATAAAGTAAATCATAAAATATATTATACCATAAAATAAAAAATAGAAACTAATTTATTAAACCCAAATCCCGATTTAGAAATTTATTTTCTGGATTAACGCTTCGCTCTCGACCTTTGGTCTCGTGAAGTTTATCATAAACTTTCCCGCTTTCGCGGGAATGACAATTAAGGAATTTAACTTTTCACCCAACGGGTGTCATTCCTGCGTAAGCAGGAATCCAGATTTACTTAGCATTGGAATATATAAATATTTTTCTAAATCGGGATTTGGGTTAAATAATTTAATTTATAAATCGGAATTTTGCTATCAGCCGATAAGTTTTGCGGCGTAAAGGGAATAATAGCTTATAATTATATCCGCTCCCGCTCTTTTAATGGAGGTAAGCATTTCCAGGACGGCGGTCTCTTCTTTTAAATATCCGAGCTTTGCCGCGGCTTTAATCATGGAATATTCGCCGGATACGTTATAGGCGGCGAGAGGTCTTTTGAACGTTTGTTTTAATCTGTATATTATGTCGAGATAGCTTAACGCAGGCTTGACCATAATTATGTCCGCGCCTTCGTCCAAATCTAGGGCGGTTTCCAGAATAGCCTCGTCCGAATTGGAATAGTCCATCTGATACGATTTTCTGTTGCCAAATTTCGGCGAACAGTCAGCCGCATCTCTGAACGGTTCGTAAAAAGCCGAAGCGTATTTCGAGGAGTAGGACATAATGGGAATATCGGCTAAACCCTCATCGTCCAAGGCTTCCCTTATTTTTTTACCCTGCCGTCCATCATATCCGAAGGCGCAATTATATCGGAACCGGCCTTTGCATAAGAAACGCTTATTTTTGCTAAATATTCCAGCGTTTCGTCGTTTTTTACGCGGCCGTTATCGTCCACGATTCCGCAGTGTCCGTGCGAGGTATAATCGCACATGCAGACGTCGGTTATAACGAGAAGATCCGGATATTCTTCCTTAAGGGCTTTAAGGGTCGTTTGAATTATTCCGTTATCCGAATAGCTTTCCGAACCGGATTCGTCCTTGTGCTCCGGCACCCCGAAAAGAAGGATTCCTCCGATATTTAAACTTATGACGCTTTTAATCTCCTTCATAAGTTCGTCTATAGAATACCGGAACTGCCCCGGCATGCTTTCGACAGGCTCTTTGAGCGATTTGCCGTGGGTAACAAAATAAGGCATAATAAATTTTGAAGGGTCGAGAACGGTCTCTCGCACCAAACTTAATAATTTTGAAGAAGACCTGAGCCTTCTCGGCCTTATTAAAGGATAACCGGAATTCATTTTATTAATCCCCCTAATTTATTTATTTTCCATAATTATAACATAAAAAACCGCGGATATGCTATACTATATATAATATGGACAAAACGGAAAAAAATAAAGCGGTCGTTCTTTTCAGCGGAGGGCTCGACTCGACGACCACGCTTAAAATTGCGATTGACGAAGGATTCGAGCCGATACCTGTTACGTTTTTTTATAACCAGAGGCATAAAACCGAAATAGAACACGCGAAAGATATAATAAAGTTTTTTAATTTAAAAGAGCATATAATAATTAATCTTGATTTCGGCGGCATTAAAGGCTCCGCGTTAACGGACGCAGGCATAAGCGTTCCTAAAAACAGGATAGATAAAAACGACGGAATAAAAACGGCCGGAAACGATACGGATATACCAGTTACGTACGTTCCGGCGAGAAATACTATTTTTCTGTCGTATGCGCTTGCCGTTGCCGAAGTCCATAAAGCGTCCGATATTTTTATAGGAGCCAATTATATAGACTACAGCGGCTACCCCGACTGCAGGCCGGAATATTTAACCTCGTTCGAAAAAACGGCAAACTTAGCGACTAAAGCAGGAGTGACCGGCGAAATAAGTTTTAAAATAAAAGCCCCGCTTCTAAAATTAACAAAAAAAGATATAATCGTAAAAGCGTTCGAAATAGGCGCGCCTCTCGAACTTACCCACAGCTGTTACGACCCGGTAGAAGGACTGGCATGCGGGGTATGCGACTCCTGCATTTTAAGGAGGAGGGGCTTCGCCGAAGCCGGAATTAACGACCCGACAAAATATTACGGGTCAGACTAATTCCGTCACCTCTTTTACGTTAAAAACCATCGCCGACCTTACCCAGTTAAAACGCGATTTTAATTTGTCGAAATTTATGCCGCTTTCCTCGAATTTTGCCTTGCCTTTAAGCAGAAATCCCGCTCCGTTGCCCTGAAGTCCGGCAACGTCTTTTGAAGCCAGAATCATCTGGACTTCGCTCCCCGCCTCTACGTTTCTCTGTGTTTTATTAAGATGTCCCGCTGGAATTAAAAGCGTATCGTTGTAAAGAACCTCGATATAGCTGTTCCATGTGGCGGCGAGATGAATTCCGTCCGTCCCGTGCGTCGCAAAACTTGCCGGACCTTCGTGCTTCAGAATTTCGATTATTTTTTCGTTAAGCATAATTTAATAATCTCCTCGAGAACGATATTAATATTGATTTTTGCCGTTTAAGGCAAACTTACCCGGCTTCGCCTGATTTTCAAATACTTAGAATTATACCATTATTATCCATTTTTTAAAATACTCCCAATCCGGATTTGTTAGTAACTTTTAAAATGTCTATGCATAAATATAACTTTTAATTTGCCTGTTCCTTAACTAAAAATAATAAAATTGCGGTATTGCGTCATTGCGAGCGAAGCGAAGCAATCTATCGTAACCAATGCAAAAGACGAGATTGCTTCGCTTCGCTCGCAATGACTGCATATGAACTCGCAATGACATTATTAAGTAATTACGGTAATTCATACATAAGTATTTCTAAATCGATATTAGTATTAGCCTTTTTTAACGGTTTTTTATTTTTTCGCTATAATTTTAGCCAGACTGAACAGGAGCCTGCTCAGTTTTTTCCTCGTCTTCTCTATTTTCTTCACTAACGGCTCCGCTTCCTCGTATTTCCCTTCGAGAGTAAGCTCCAGATTTTTGTATGCCAGCAAATGCAGGCTCTTATGGACTCTGCCTATTTCCTTATATTCTTTAATTTGTTTGTATTTGACTCCGGTTCCGTAATACCATCTGCCGAACGGGCATTCTTTCCAATCTTTCACTCTGCCGGCATCGATAGACACGTCGGCGCCTCTGTTAAACTCTAAAACTTTGTCAATCCAGTCGTTATGCTGGGTATAGGCAAGCGCGACCGGAAAATCTTCGATATTAAGCGTTATATCTTTCCACTGAACCATATCTTCCGGCAGTTTAAAATTTTCGCTCCAGCCGGCAACTTTATCGGCCGGCATCGGCCTTCCGGTATAATATCCCTGTATGTTCGAACACCCGAGCATATTTAATATTATGCAGTGCTCCCTCGTTTCCGCCCCTTCGGCTATAACCTCCCTGTTAAATATGCGGGCGAGGCTTATTATGCTTTCGATAATTAAAGTATCGTCCGCATTATTAAGCATATTTTTTACGAACGCAATGTCTATTTTAACGACTTTTACGTTAAGCTCCTTAAAATATAAGAGCGACGAGTATCCGCTGCCGAAATCGTCCATAGAAAAAGTTATCCCGCTCTCTCCGCATTTCCTGATTATTTCTTTAACGTACGCCATATTATCGAGCGCCGCTGTCTCCGTTATTTCTAATTGAATAAGTTCGGGCTTCACGCCGGGATATTTTCTTAAAACTTTTTTCAGTTTTTCTAAAAAATCGTATTTTTGAAGCTGTTTGGCGGATACGTTAATAGAAACCTGCCATTCTTTGCCGGCTTCCGCCCATATGCCTACCTGCTTTATGGTTTCGTCCATAACGTAATCTCCGATGCCTACGATAATATCGGATGTTTCGGCTACGGGTATAAATTCGGCCGGAGAAATTACGCTCCCTTTATCGTCGAGCCATCTTATCAAAGATTCGAAACCGCATATTTTTCCGGTTTTCAAGTTGACCTTAGGCTGGTAATACATGACAAATTCTTTTGCTTTGAGGGCTTTTTCTATATTGCGCAGTTTCTGGTAATATTCGACCACCCCCAGCTCTTCGTCGCTGCTGAAAAAATTGACCATATTTTTCCCCATGGCTTTAGATTTGTACATTGCCTGCCCCGCCATTCTTATCAAAGTATCCGGGTCGGCTTTCTTGGAATTCAAGTCGGCCGCCTTGGTAACGCCTATGCTGGCTTTCAGCTCTAATTTCAAGCCGTCGGAGATATAAGGAACGTTAATTTCTTTAAGGATGTCTTTCGCTATAGCGGAAATATCTTCGTCCGCATCTTTAGAAAATACGAAAATGCCGAATTCGTCGCCTCCGAGCCTTGAAACGTAAAAGGAATCCTGTTTATATTTATTTTTTGCAAATCTTGAAAGCCTGTCAGCAACGGCTTTTAAAACGTCGTCCCCCGTCGCTTTTCCGTAAAAATCGTTAACGGTTTTAAGGTCGTCTAAATCCAAAATAATTACGGCGGCGGTTCCGCCCGAACGGCGCCCCTTTTCTATCTGTTTTTTGATTTCGGATTCAAAAGTTTCGTAGTTCGGAAGATCGGTAAGGGCATCGTATCTCGATGCATGCCCGACTTTTTTTTCGGCGTATTTTTTAAATTTCTCGAATTTATTTTCTATCGTATGCAGATTTATTTTATCGAGAGCGCTTTCCATTAATTTTACTATTCTTTCAAGAAGATTTACGGTATCTTTATTGAATAACCCGGTTCTGTCGGATACCGCCGCCAGCACGGCATATATTTTGCCGCCTTTATACACTGGAAAGGTAGCCGCGGAAATCCACCTGTATTTTTTTAAAAAATCCATAAAAGGCTTCATTAAAGGGTCTTTAAGGTGGTCGTTGTTGTAAAGGATTTTCTCCTCCCTCCATGTTCTTGCGGCTAAAGTCTGATTTTCCGGGATGTTTTTAACGCTTATTTTAATGTGTTTTAACGCGTCGCTGCCGGGACCGTAAGCGGCAAAATATTTAAACAGGGAATTCCTCCCCGGAGAACCCGCCCATACCGCCGTAAAAAGACCGCATTCGGCTACGGCCTTCGAAACGTTTTCAAACAGCTCCTGTTCCGCTTCCGCATAATAAATCGCTTCCGAAGCGTCCGCAAGGGCTTTATAAAAAGATTTAAGAATTTCTAATTTATCCCGTTTATTCCGTTCCGCGCCGTTTTTTTCCATAACTAAAACCGTTAAATTAATTTATCTTTACTTTATATTCTACCGCATAACAGAGAATAAGGACAGTATCCGCATATTTTTTTGCCGGATTCTTTTTTAACGCAGTCGAAATAATCCGAGTTTATTATTTCTCCTGTCAGCATTCCGATAAATGCGGCATACGAGTTGAAAGAACCGCCGTCTTTAAGGTCTATTGAATATTCCGCGCCTTTTTTAAGCCCCCATAGTTTAGCCGAAACATTCGAATGTCCGATGCCTTTATTGCCGCAGTAAAGCATTATATAAAACGGGAGCTGGACGGATTTGACGTTTTTCAGCCATTCTTCCCTGTTTCCCGCCGCCGGAATAAATTTTTTATCGGGACCGGATAATATTCCGCCGGTTTTATAATCTATGATGAAGTGTTCTCCGTCCTTTTCCAATATCAAGTCAGCCCTTCCCGCAAGTTTTATTTTCTGAGCGCACCGCTCAGCCGTTATAAAAGTTTCCATAGGATATTCGACGCCGGTTACGGTTGAGCCGGAAAGCTCTTTCCGCCTCGTCTCCATAAGCGCGCCGAGAGCGGAAAACATCTGCCTTTTTTGCAGGTTAAGGACTTTCGAGCCGCGGCCGTTAAAATTTTTATCCAATATTCCGTAAATCGCGGCTTTTTCGTTTTCCAAATCAGAAATCAGGTATTCCTTATATAAAAACTTTTCGAAATATTCTTTAAGAACGGCGTGGATAACGTTCCCCACGCCGGGAGCGTCGATATCTTCCCCTACCTCTTCGCTTTCGCGCATGTTTAATACGTACCTGTAATAAAACATCGACGGGCATTTAAGATACGCGTCGAGTTTGGCGGCGGAATAATCGATGCCGCAGAGATATTCTTTTACTTCTTCCGTTTTTTCTATAGGGGCAGGCTCCTTGCGGATAAAATTAATTTTAAAAGCGGAATTTGCTTCTTTAGGCTCTTTTAAATTTTTCGTTTTTTTCTGTATATCCCATATAATTTTTTCTATGAAACGCGACTTTTCCGACGAGCTCGAATCGTTATAAAAGAAATGGACTTCTTTTGCGCCGGATATCAGGTTGAAAAAATTGTACTCCTGCATGCGCGACGATTCGTCTGCCGCCGGAATCTTCAGGAATTTTCTTACGTCTTCGGTTAATACCGTATCTTCTTTCGAAACGTCCGGCAGGATTCCTTCGTTTGCGCCGAGATAAAACACCCTGTCGAAATTAATCGTTCTTGCTTCCAGCGGTCCTAAAACCTGCAGTCCTTTAACCGGCGTTCCGGCGAAAGGAACTTTCTGCCGCTTCAGGATGCTTTTTAAAAGGCTGAAATAACCGGATATTCCGTCGAATTTATAAGCCGAAAAACTTTCGGCGCCGAACTCCATTACGCCTTTAAGAGCCGATTCAATAAATTTTGAGCCGTAAGGATGTTTGTCCGCGGCTGAATTATGAGATACCGCGTCTATTATTCTTATAATTTTTTCTATAAAATCTTTTATGTTTTCGATATTTTCAAAGTCCGATATAAATATCCGGTGCATCTCCGAAAGATACGCTTTCATATCGTTTTGGCCGCCGCCGGCAGGTACGATGTTTTCGATATCCTTAACGGAAATAAATAAAATTTTATTTTTTTTAATATAATATTCGATGGATTGAAAAAGCGTTCTGGTCCGGACGGCGTTAAAATCGGACTGAGGCAGTTCCTTTAATTTGCCGCTGATATTTTTTACGTAAGGATGCAGAAATAACGAAATATAGTCTTTAGCATAAAACTTGCCGCTTTTTTTTCTGCCGTGCAGAACGGATATTAAATTAAAAAGCGTATATATAGGCGTCCTCTTTAAAGAATACCCGATAGATACGTTGTATTCTTCCTTATCTAACGAATTAAGGACGTTGTGGAGCAGGGGGAAAAGATAGTCTTCTTTGGAAAGCACTA
>JAJZYC010000228.1 GCA_021806125.1 bacterium | reverse complement strand
TTTAATAGTCTCTAATAGTGAGTTAAGGTATTAATATATTCCGGCTATTCCCCTCTGTATTTTTTCACGTATTTTACGTAATTATCCGCCGATTCCCTGATGGATTCTATTTCTTTTGCATTCAAATTCTTTTTTATAACGCCCGGAATGCCTGCTACGAGAGAACCGTCGGGAATAACTTCGTTTTCCTTAACCAAAGCTCCAGCCGCTATGATGCAGTTTTTACCGACGCGCGCTCCGGTCAAAACTATGGCTCCGATGCCTATAAGACAGTTGTCGCCTATTTCGCATCCGTGAAGATTAACGCTGTGTCCTATAGTAACGCCGTTTCCTATTATAAGCGGCCCGGTATCGTGCTGTACATGGAGAACGCTGTTATCCTGAACGTTCGTATCGGTTCCTATTCTTATGTAGTTGACGTCTCCCCTCACCACCGAACCGAACCATATGCTCGAACCTTTACCGATTTCGACATCTCCTATGATAACGATATTTTTGCAAAGATATACCGTTTCGTCGATTTTCGGATATTTTCCCAGATAAGATTCTATTATCATAAGCCGATGCAAATCCTCCCATGCACTTTAATCGATTTAAATAAATATTATATAATAATTATAACGCAAATCGATATATAAAACCCCGGCGACTTTTTTAACTCTCTTTTTTAATAAGTATTTTAGAAAGCGACTCTGCTTGCCTTCTTGCCTCTATTACGTCTTCTATGCCGTTTAATTTAAACGGCCTGTGTGCCTGCATGACCTTTTCCACGTTTCGGGCTATTTTATTAAATGGTATCTTTCCGCCAAGAAACGAATTTACAAAAAATTCGTTTGCCTCGCAAAAAACGGCGGGCATGCTTTTCCCCGCCCTCAAAGCATATCTTGCGAGATTCAAAAACGGAAATTTTTCGTTATCGGGCGCAAAAAATTCCAGGCTTCCTATCTCCGCAAGATTAAGCGGCTTCATCAGGCCGTTAAACCTGCGCGGATAGGACAGGGCATAGCCTATAGGTCCCTTCATATCCGCTTCGCCCATCTGGGCGATAACGGAGCCGTCTTTAAATTCTACCATAGAATGAACCGCCGCCTGAGGATGTATTAAAACATCGACCTGTTTTTCGTCGATATTAAATAAAAAACAGGCTTCTATTATTTCAAGCCCCTTGTTAGCAAGAGTGGATGAATCTATGGTTATTTTTTTTCCCATTTTCCACTTAGGATGATTTAATGCCATATCCACGGTAATTTTTTTAAAATCGGCTTTGTTCGTCTTATAAAAAGGGCCGCCGGAAGCCGTCAGGATTAATTTATTTACGTCCGATTTTGCGCCGCATCTTAAACACTGAAATATGGCCGAATGTTCAGAATCTACCGGAATTATTTCGGCATTAGAAGTCTTGGCGGCGGCGTTAAGGATGTCTCCAGCCATTACCATGGATTCTTTATTTGCTAGAGCCAGGTCTTTCCCGGCGGCAAGACTCCGGTAAGAAAGCATAAGACCGGAAGAACCGCTTATGGCGTTTAAAACTATATCGAAAGCGTCGTCTAATACGGCCTCGTGCATACCTTCGTCGCCGAAAGTAAATTTAGTCTCTATACCCTTAAAATTTTTCAGCGCGGTTTTTGCCTTATTCGATTCTGCTCTCGAAGGAAGAACGCAGTATAAAGGGTTAAACCGCACAATCTGCTCTTTTAGTTCCGCCGTAAAATGTCCGGCGGCTATACCTTTCACGGCAAGCCTGTCAGGGTACGCAAGCGCAACCTCTAAAGCATTTTTGCCTATAGACCCCGTAGAACCCGCAAGAAATATATTACGCATATTAAATTAATTTAACCCGTCCGTTTCGAAATTATTTTTTATGGATTCCCGCTTTCGCGGGAATGACGGCAGTTAGATTAAAAGTTCAATGTCTGTATTGTCATTCCCGCGAAAGCGGGAAACGAAGTACAGCCAAGCTCATCCAGTATTTCAACTCCTTAAATAATAGGCCGCTATATAATAAAAAAAAGGCGCCGCAAGTATTAGGCTGTCTATCCTGTCCAGGATGCCGCCGTGACCCGGAATTAAATTTCCGGAATCCTTTTTGTCCCCTATTCTTTTGATTAACGATTCCGTTAAATCCCCCAACATTCCGGCAATAACGGTTACTGACGACAAAATTATAAAAGAAACTAACTCGAATCTTTTATAATCGCCTACGAACATTCTAAAAACCAGTGCGGCGAGAACAGCCGATAAAAAACCTATAAATGCTCCTTCCGTCGTTTTTTTAGGGCTTAGCGGGAAAATCAGCCTATGCCTTCCGAAATGCCTTCCGCCGTAATATGCAAAAATATCGGATGCCCATACTAGTATAAATAATAACAGAAGCAGAAGCTTACCGCCGGAAAGTTGAAAAATTTTCAGCAGGAACGATATGAGGAAACCTGCGTAAAATAAGGAAAATATATCTATAAATATGCTTTTGCCGAAATCCGTTTTAAAGAAAAGCACGTTTTTTAAGAAAATCAAA
>JAJZYC010000227.1 GCA_021806125.1 bacterium | reverse complement strand
AGATAAAAAGGGGATAAAACATGCCATTTATTAATTATTCGTTTAAAGAACGAAGCTCAAGGAAAATTATATTTTATTTCAGCACATTTTCAAAAGGCGCAGGTATTCAAATCGATTTTGAAGAAAACAAGATTTTAGTAATTAGCAGGGATAGACGGGGATATTTCAAGTATATCGTGGATAATACGGGCGACCGCATGGTTTATACGGACGATGAGAGAATCGGCAATAGGGATTTTAAAGAAATAGTCAAGAAATATAATATTACATTAAAAAAATAATTTCCGCCGTGCGGACAAGCAAATAAATACAATTAAAAACAAGAGGGCAGATTATGAAAAAAGACGATAAGGCAATTATAGTTATAATCGCAAATAATGAATTCAGAAGCGTAGAAGTTTTTAATAAGGACTCAAGGAAAATTATCGACGAGGGCGGCGGCGATTATGACGGCATGGATATAGACGAATACATCGAGTATAGAACGGATGATTACGCTTTTTCTAACGAGGCGTTTTCTTATGTTATTCTTGAAAAAGAAGAGATAAAAAACATTGTGTCAATGATTGATTTAGATTGAACGTATGCGGCAACTTCGCTAAAGATATATAAAATAAATAATTAAAAAGGGGGTATCGCAAAATGGGATACGAAAGCACATTTGATTATAGTTTTAGTTTGGATGTCAAAATTAAAGACATCGAGGAGTTAAACGAAAAAATTGCAAAACTGGACAGTGGCATGGGTGAAGCTAAGATTCTCAATTTAGTTCGTAAGGATTCAACTGAATATTATGAAATAGAGATGGACGACTATTATGGAAAGTTTTACGACAGCGAAGATTTTGCGGAGTTGCTGTCGAAACACATCGTCAAAGGAAGCGCCGATTTGATTTGGACAGGCGAAGACGGGGGTATAGAGGCGATAAGGGTTTACCCGGATAAAACGGAAGACCTTGAATGTGTCTATGTTCCCGAGTATATGGCAGATGAAGTAAGGGAATACATTAATTCCCTTTGTAAAAACGGATAACTTCGCTATGTATTAAAGAGCGGGGGTAAACGGATTAGTCCTCTTGCAATCCCCCCGCTCTTTAATATAACATTTAAGGCCCTTCGGGGCGAGGAGATTCAAATGAAAATTCCAGTGAAAACCATAGAAGAAATTATAATTGACTTAGATTATTTTTATGAAAGATTAGAAAAGTTAGAAATAAGAATCCAAAAATTAGAAGAAAAAGAGCGCAACAGCGAGATTAAAGAAAAACAAAATTAAAACTGAAAGGAGATAAAAGATGTTATTAATAGAAACCGAACAATGCGAAAAATGCAGGTTTTTCGAGGAAGGCGACGAAGTAAATAAATGCAACGATAAAACCGTCAACGATTTAGAGCCGGGCGGGGTATTTAATTATTATGCAGATGATATCGCAAACTGCAAATGCGAATGCCAGTTTTTTAAGGAGAAAGAATAACTTCGCTATAGATATATAAAGATAAAGCGGAGGAAAAATGAAAATTGAAAGTTTAGAAATAAGAGAAACGGAAACGATTCAAATAAAGTCTTCGGACGACATTCTAAAATTAACCGACGACTTAAAGAACAAAAAACAAGAACATTTTGTAACAATTACGCTTGACGGTGCGCATAACGTCATTCAAAGACGCATTGTTTTCATAGGCACGCTTAATAAGAGCATAGTTCATCCAAGAGAAATATTTGCAGGAGCTATTTCGGATAGAGCGGCAGATATTATTTTGGTTCATAATCATCCGTCCGGCAGTCTTAAGCCGAGTCCTGAAGATATAAATTCAACCGAAAGGCTTGTGAAAGCAGGAGAAATTTTAGAAATAAAAATATTAGATCATGTAATAGTTTCCAGAAAAGGATATTACAGTTTTCTGGAGAATGGATTAATTAATTGAATATAGGGACATAAATGTTAAAAACTTTTTTCTTCTCATTTATTATTTTGGCAAGCTTATTTTTAGGTTTTTACTATGGTTTGCAAAGCGGACAAGCCAAAAAAATAACTAAAAAAAGAAACGTTGTCCGCCTTGTCCGCAAAGCGGACTTACAAGAAATTATTAAGTCTCAATCTTTAAGCAATATAAACGCAAGGGTTTGTAAATACAATAAATACCTTTGCACTCCCGGCAAGGTTCTTTTGGAAAGCAAATCGGTTAAAAAAGACTTTAGGGAGCTTTATATCGCGGTCCTATTAACCGAATCGGATAATTTTAAATTCGACAGGGGCATTTATAATAAGTATGACTATGGATATCCCCAGATAAATATAAAGTTTTGGACTTTAAGAAAAATGCAGCGATTAGGATATAAAATAACGGCGTATAACGAACTCTTAACGAGGCCTGTTTTAGCAATAAAAATCGGCGAGACTATATTCTGGCACAATTTCATAGAGACGTGGCAAAACAATAATTATCCGTCTCTATTGGATTATGCGACGGGATATCACGATATAGCTTGCGTGAGCAGGGTTTATTACAAAAGACTTAC
>JAJZYC010000226.1 GCA_021806125.1 bacterium | reverse complement strand
TCTCCCCCATGGGGGAGAGGAGATGACACAAGCGTTATAATTATAGGGAATTATCTATTTAATATTAAATTACTGGTGCACTTTTACACCGCCCGGGTGGTGCACTTTTATTCCGCACTTGACAATTTTCTCAAATGCAAAGCTTCTTTCGGGCTTGACGTTATAAAGCATTTGATGCCATTAATATAAAGCTTTAAGTTTAGAACCTCGTCAAAAACTTCCATATCGGAAAAGTCAATTCTTGAATTGATTAAGGATACCTGCTCCGCGGTAATCTCGTATCTGTCCGCCATATTGTATATTTCGGGACGCTTTATTGAAATATTTAGACCGAGTTCTGCGGCTTTCTTCCTGAAAGTTTTCTCGTAGTCGAATATAACGCCGTCTAAGTCTAATGCGGTTTTATTGAGCATTATAATCTCCGCTTTAAGATTTTATTTTTTAAGGAATTCCGACAAATCAGAATATACAAAAGAACTCTTGCCTATACGTTTCATGTCTTCCGCTTCTTGGGCATGAATTTCCTCGGCTTCTTCTTTTGACAACGGCTGCCAATTCCCTTCACATAGCTTTATCCCGTATATTTTTCTCTGAGATATGGGGCGAACATTACCTTTTCTATCCGTTTCAATACCTAATTCTTGACTTATTATTATGTTTCCGAAAGCACAAGTTATGACCTTTTGCAAAAAATTCCTTAAGCCGTCTCCTGCAGCCAAACGATTTCTACGAACGATTTCCGGCATCGCACGTTTTATCCCTTCCTCCGCCATAAACTCGCTATAACTGCCGTAAAACAGGCCTTCAGGCGATACAAAGCCTTTTGCCTTTTCCGTCTTATCTATGGAAGAACCGTATATAAAGGTAATACGTTTATTCCCTGGAATCCGAAGAATGAGGTCAGTTATTTCTTTTGCGATTTTATATAATTTTGGTTCGTTATAATTCTGGATTTTCATAAAGTTTTTTCCATCCTCGTTTCCTTTATAATTTCCGCCGAAAAATTACAGGCCAAGGCGGAGTATCCGGATTCAGTAATATAATATTTTTTGCTATCTTTTATTCTATCGAGCCATTTATTTGAAACAGCCCAATTAACATCCCTTGTGAAATTTTTCGGCATTTTCTCGCCTACGCGGTCGAACATCTCCTTTAATTCTAATAAAGTAAAACTGCTACGGTCAAGAATATTTTCCATATAACTCGCGAATACCAATATTTTATCGGGATTTCTTTCTGGATTAAACTTCCTGTAATATTCGGCAGGACTTATTTCTAATGTCTTAATATCTTGACATAGATATATTATTTCTTTCGCTTTATCCGGGTCGATGGTTTTTGTAAAAGATAAACCGGCACCGGATATATTTATTTTGTATTCATTATCCATTATCGTTTCCATAATTCTAATATAATAATTATGCCGTAAGACACTAAAATTGCTACCATGGTTAAATTAATAATTTCCATTTCCATACTTATTAAACTCCTGCAAAACTAAAAAAATTTCTTGCTTTCGTTAACATATTTTGAAAGTTCGGAATCTACAAATGCTTTAAATTCAGGATTA
This sequence comes from bacterium, assembly GCA_021806125.1. Classification (GTDB taxonomy): domain Bacteria; phylum SZUA-79; class SZUA-79; order Acidulodesulfobacterales; family Acidulodesulfobacteraceae; genus Acidulodesulfobacterium_A. Next base: position 971 of record JAJZYC010000226.1, on the reverse strand, counting down.
CTATCGCCTATGACGCTTAATAGTTCATCTTTAAATATAGACAATTTAAGATTTTTACAGTCCCTTTTAATACAGTTATCAAGAGCCGTTTCTATTGCCTTTCTCTCGTCAGAATTTAACGGTGGTATAATTCTACTTATAAATTCTATTAAAATTCCGCTATCTTTTAAAATTCCGCTATCTTCTCTATTCATTTTTCACCAACCTCCGCCTGAAGCTGAAGCTTTTGAATTTCTTTGCTTGTCATTTCCCCTCTATTTTAATTAATATATTGAGGCATCTGTTCCCAGCGTTCTTTTTCTTTTTGCGCTTCAATTTCGTTGAGTTGTTTTTTGACTTCGTTGAGCTCAAGTTTAGCCTTTGCTTTTTTGAGTTTATAAGATTCAAACATTTTAAGGCTCCTATTATAAATAATTTTACTATATTTTAATAGCGAAGTTCTCCGAAAAAAGAACTTCCAATATCGACCTGTCAACGCTTTTTCTGAAATATATCGACCTTATAAAAATTTTAACCTTGTCTCTTCCAAATTTTTCTAACAAACCGCTTAAGGCGTATCGGAGTTCATCTATATTGTCTTTTCCGTATTTTTCTTTTTTGCCTTTCAATTCTTCAAAATCTTCGTAAATCGCCTGCGCTACCAAATCTTCCTGAATTTCTATTTCTTCCGCTTCCCGCCTCGACAATTCTCTTTTTTCTTCTATCCTGTCCGCACTGCGTTCGTATTTAAGAATAGTTTCTCTAAACATCGCCGGTTTTACGATTTTTTCTATAATATTTTCGCTCGTAAGTCCTTCTTCTTTTAATCTATCGTAAACCGCCCGCCTTAAACACGTAAAATCGTAGTCGTCGAGATTTAAGCCCGCTATATCTAAATTAACGATACTACTTATATCGTTGTCGATTTTAAATTTAAGCGATTCGTTTAAGTTTTCTACCTCGTCTATATTCGATAAACCCGCATAGCCCGG
>JAJZYC010000225.1 GCA_021806125.1 bacterium | reverse complement strand
TAGAGCGCGGAATATTGAATTCCGGCAGGGTAGTAAGGCTTCCAATCCATATATCAGAAAACGTTTATAAGTATTCGAGGGCGGTAAAAGAAATAACTTCCGAAATCCAAAGGGCTCCAAACATGGGCGAAGTAGCCAAACGCATGGGGATAAAAGAATCGAAACTCCAAAAAATTATGAGTTTAGTGGGTAACATTTATTCTTTGGACGCCGTATATTCCGGAGGCGAAGACGAAGAAAATCAGTCGAATTCTTTCTCAAATTTAATAAAAGCTGATGAAAGCAGGGATTCTGCTTTCGACGAACTCGATAAAATAGAAACGCTGAATCTTTTAAACAGCTGGCTTTTAAGGCTTTCAAAGCAGGAAAGAAGCATTATAATTTTAAGATACGGTATTAACTACGAAAAGCCCCGCACCTTAAACGAAGTAGGGCGAATATTCGGGCTTACAAAAGAAAGAATAAGGCAGATAGAAGTAAAAGCCTTAAAAAAGCTCAGGCAGATGGCAGCAGAATCGGGTTTTGAAGGCGGCAAACCGTCCGCCGCGGAAGAAAAGGAAGAGAATTGAGTTCGTTTATAAAAAAATATAACAAATATAAATACGAGATTTATTTAACCGCCGTTTCAGTTTTTGCCCTTATAGTCCACATTCATCTTGCATCGACCTTAAACCTCGGCAACGACGAAGCCCACTACTACGCGTGGTCTTTAAAGCCGTCTCTCGGTTATCTCGACGACGCCCCTTTTGTCGGCTGGGTTATATGCCTTGCGGACGCTCTTTTCGGTAAAAGCCAGCTTTCCGTCCGTCTTGGCTCTATCGTATTTTCTTTTTTCGACGGATTTTTAATATATTATCTGACTTATATTTTATTCAAAAGCAGGCGCGCCGCTTTTTTCTCGTTTCTTTTTTACCTTTCCGCCGTCATATTCGGTATGGTTCTTTCCGTCATGATGCTCCCCGACGCCCCGCTTTTATTCTTTATTCTGTTATTCTTTATATTTTTTTATAAAGCGGTGGAAAAAAATGGCGAAACAAAGTGGACAGATCTTTTTCATTTCCGCAACGAAAAGCAAAATTTATCTGCCCCCTTTGTTTCGTCTTATTGGTTTATCTCCGGCATCTTCCTTGGACTCGCTTTCCTTAGCAAATATACTGCAGCTCTTATTCCGCCTGCGGTGCTTTTGTACCTGCTTCTTTCTAAGCGGAACAGGCATTACCTTAAAACTTTTTATCCTTACGCGACCCTTGCCGCCGCTCTTTTGGTATTTTCGCCCGTTATATACTGGAATGCCGTTCATAACTTTATTTCTTTCAGGTTTCAGCTTTCGCACGGTTTTTCTCATCCTACCCCAGGCTTGCCGCTTCTTTTAGCCGGCTGGCTCGGTCAGGTTCTTGTTATTACCCCCTTTATATACATATTTCTTATTGGAGCGTTTATATATGCAATAATAAAGGTGGTATATCTTTTTTATTTACCCAGCGAAAAGCAAAATTTATTAGAACCCTTGCTTTTTTCTCTTTCTTTATCGCTCCCTATCCTTTTATTTTTCGTATTTAACGGCTACTCGCACAGAATACTCGTCCACTGGCCGGACATCGGTTACCTCGCCGCATTCCCGATTATGGGCTATGCTGCAGAAGCCCTTATCGCAGGAAAAAAAATAACAAGATATTACGTTTATTTTGCTATTTTTTTCGGTTTTTTTCTGTCCTATGTACTTTATAACCAGATTTACTATAACTCGATACCGGTAGGTAAAATAATTCGTTATATAGACAAAGAAAAACGCCTTAAAAAAGGCGGAGCGTTTTCCGTAATACCGCACATCCCGGGCAAACCTTCGACCGCCGATATAACGAACGACCTTTTCGGCTGGAAGCACGCCGCTAAATATGTCGGGATAGTTTATAAAGGCTATAAATCCGTCGACGCCCCCCTGTTTATCCTTACGCATCATTATGCTATAGCCGACGAACTCGTCTATTACGGCGGATACAGGCCCGACGGCAATATTTACAACATATCCGGTTTTCTTAACCAGTACGACCTTTGGCAGAATTTAAATAAAATCAACGGAGAGAACGCCCTTTTTATTATGGACGACAAATATATGATTAATCCCGTAAAAACCTACGCTCCTTATTTCAAATCCATAAAAAAAATAGGACGCCTCGACATATACTTAAAATTCAAACCCGTAAGAACATATTATTTATATCTTATGAAAGATTTTAACGCTAAAAAAATGATTAAACATTTAAAAGCTAAAAGCAGGATGTATTAGCAGTCATTGCGAGGGAAGTTTTTGACATATGCATGTTTTTCAGTCTTGACAATTAGTTTTCGTAAATATATAATTAACTGTCGTAAAGAAGAAACAAGTAAACTATACGGAGATTAAACAAGTTTAATGAACTTAAAACAGTTTATCCGCGAAATACCGGATTTTCCAAAAAAAGGAATTAACTTCAAAGATATTACGCCTCTGCTTGCCGATGCAAAAGCATTTACATACGCAATAGATTCTTTAACCGAATCGTATA
>JAJZYC010000224.1 GCA_021806125.1 bacterium | reverse complement strand
CAGAGGACCGTTTAAAGCTATAAAATCCGAAGGCCTTAATTGTTTCGCAAATTCCGCCGCAATTAATTCCGTGTTTTCGGGCGAATCCGATTCAAAAGTTTCAAACTTCTGCAGTTTAACGTCCGGCATACAAAATTATTTTTCGGGTTTATTTTTAGCAGCGGACATTGCTTTGATTATATCGTATCTCGAAACTACGCCTATAATTTTTTTATCGTCGTTTACTATAGGAATAGAGTAAAACTTTTTATCCGCCATAACGGTTGCCAGACCGTAAATATCGTCCGTCTCTTTAGCGTAAAAAACGTCTTTATTCATAATATCCTTAATTTTAGTAGCCGTTATTTTGCTTACGTCTTCTTTAAAATGCTTTGATGTTCCAAGATAAAATATGCTGTCGAAAATAGTAAAAACCGTAGGTATATGAAGATTGGACTCCTGATATACGAGGTCGGTTTCGGAAACTATTCCGCATAATTTTTTATCGGCGTTTACAACGGGAATAGCGTTTATTTTATCTTTAAGAAAAATATCGGCCGCCTTTTTTATTTCGTCTTCTTCGTTTAAAACTATTACCTTTTTCGTCATAATATCGCCTGCGGTCATCATTTGTTATATCTCCTTTTGTTGGTTTTTAATTAAATTAACTGCTTTAGAAATATTTTCCGTTATTTTTACCGCGCCGGCGCCAAAATCTCCATATTCGCTTTCAAGATTTTTTGCGGAGTAAACCAATATAAAAGCCGCGCACTTCATACTCATATATAAACTCATGCCGCCGCAGATGAAAGCGCCTATGAGTCCGCTCAGAGCGTCTCCGCTTCCGCCGCTTGCAAGTAAGGGGCTGTGTCCGCATTGCAATGAAATCCGCTCCCCGTTTTTATCGAAAATAAATATGCTTGATCCCTTAAGCATCAAATATACCCCGAATTCTTTTGCAAAGTTTTTCCCTGTGCCTATGGGGTCTTTTTCTATGGATTTTCTGTCTATGCCGGAAAGACGCTCCATTTCTTTAAAGTGAGGCGTGAGTATTAAATCGGTTTTACCTGCCGTTTTCTTTAAAAAGGGGGTATCTTCGGATAAGATATTCAATGCATCCGCATCAAGAATAACCGGGACTTTAATTTCGGGAAGAAGCCTGTGTAAAAATATTTTGGTTTCTTCTTTTAAACCTATGCCTGGTCCCATAACTACGGCATTTTTTCCTTTTAATAAATTTTCTTTTATAATTTCGGCGCCGTTTTCTATAAAAAAACCACGGCTATCGTCAAAAATAGGATAGGTCATAATTTCGTCCGTTTTTGCTTCCATAACGTCGTTAAGTTTAGCGGGAACCGCCGCCGTTACGAGACCGGCGCCGCCTTTGAATCCGGCATAAGACGCCATAAAAGCGGCGCCGCTTTTGCCCGAACTTCCCGCTATAACGAGAAGATGGCCGTAATCGAATTTAGTGCCTGTTTTTTTTCTATCCTTAAAACATCCGACGATTTCTTCCGGCAAAATTATTTCTATTCCGGCGCTGTGTTTTTTTAACAGCTGCGCAGGCTGGTTTATGTCTATTAAAGCAGTTTTTTCGCCTAAAAGCAGTTTTTCCCCGTCGTTTATATAAAACCCTGTTTTTAATCCTCCGAACGTAAGAATTTTTTTTATATTATTTCTTATACCCGCGCCCATAAATTCGCCGGTATCCGCATTTAAACCGCTTGGAATGTCTATGCAGATTATGTCGCGATGTTTCGTGCAATCGCTCTTTTCGTTTATGATTTCGATAACTTTTTTAAAAAAACCGTCTATTTCTCTGTTCAGGCCTACCCCGAAAACCGCATCGGCCAGAATATCCGTTTTATCTAAAATTCCGCCTAAGACCGTAATTTTATCTTCTTTTGATATTTCGGTCACTTCTGCGCCGAGATTTACCAATATGTCTAAATTTTTCTTTGCGATTCCTTTATAAGAACTGATTTCGGCAAGGATTACAGTTTTAGGATTGAACCCCGCGTTAAAAAGGTACCTGGATAGAACTAAACCGTCTCCGCCGTTATTTCCTTTGCCGCATATTACGGTAATCAAAGATTGTCTGAGAAAACTTTTTCCGTATATATTTAAAATCTCCCTATAACATCCGCTTCCTGCATTTTCCATTAATATATTTTCGGAATAACCGAAAGCCGAATAGCTTTCTTCGTCTATTTTTTTTAAATTTTCAGAAAAGTATAATTCCATTTTTTTATTGAATTTTCTATTGAACTATAACTACGGCGCAGGCAAAACCTTTATCGTGCGTTATGCTTACTTTTGCCGAAATATTTTTGTCTGATTTTATATTAGGTTGTCCGCTTTCATCGTTTGATACGTTAATTTTATTTAACGGAATAGAAAAAAGGCCTTTTCCTGCAGCCTTTAAAAAAGCCTCTTTTGCAGCAAAATATCCGGCGGCTTTTTCAAATCCCCTGTTTTCGTTTCTGCTTATGGCATTTTCTATAATTTTTATCTCTATTTCCGAAAAAACTCTGGAGTAGAACTTTTTTCCGCGCGTTTTAATCGCTTTTTTTATCTTGTCTATATTGAC
>JAJZYC010000018.1 GCA_021806125.1 bacterium | reverse complement strand
ATCGTAAAGAGGCTGCGTTCCGAAGGAGGCTGTCCATGGGACAGGAAGCAGACCGAGGAGACGCTGAAGCCTTATATAATAGAAGAAGCCTATGAGGTCGTAGATGCGATAAGTTCTAATAATAAGACGGAAATCATGGAAGAACTCGGGGACCTTCTTCTGCAGGTCGTGTTTTTATCGGATATTTATGAAGAAAAGAAAGAGTTTTCTATAGCAGACGTTATTAATGCGATAAATCAAAAATTAGTCAGAAGGCACCCGCATGTTTTCGATAAAGATTTTGCTTTAAAAGAAGGCGAATGCCTTGAAGATGTTATTCTTAAAAATTGGGAAAAGATTAAAGGCGAGGAAAAAAAAGAAAAATTAAAAAATATGCCGGATATGCCGAAAAATCCTTCCGTTTACGTATCGGAATCAATGCCTTCCCTTCACAGGGCATATATGGTGCAGGAAAAGGCTAAAAGAATAGGCTTCGATTTTGAAAACGAAGGCGGCGCTTTAGATAAAGTCTATGAAGAAATTTCTGAACTTAAAAAAGAATTGAATAATAAAACGGATAAAGATAAAATTGCCGAGGAATACGGGGATATTTTATTTTCCGTCGTTAATCTCGGAAGGCTTTTAGACATACATCCGTGCAGCGCTTTAAATAAAGCCTCCGATAAATTTATCGGAAGATTCGGTTATATGGAGAAAAAAGCATCCTCTCCTATTTCCAAACTTGACCCTCAAAGCCTCGATATATTATGGGAAGAAGCGAAAAAAGCCCTATGATGTCCGGAATATCCCGCCGCGTTCTGATTAATTCCGCTTCCGCATGTTTGTCGGGCATACTCGTTGCTTTTTTATTCCCTAATTTCAATCTTGAATTTCTTGCATGGTTTTCGTTAGTCCCCCTTTTGTATTCGGCGAACAATTCTAACAGTTTTAAAGAGTCCTTTCTATACGGGTTTTTAGCCGGCATCATTTCATATATAATCATACTGTACTGGATAGTTTATACAGTTCACAAGTTCGGCGGCGTTCCTTACTATATAGCCGTTTTTGCGCTTTTACTGCTTGCTTCCTATTTAGCCCTGTATTTTGCTTTATTCTCCGGTTTCGGCAGAATTTTATTAAATAATTATAAAATATCGAATATAATTTTAATTCCTTCCTGCTGGGTTTTTTTTGAGTTTTTAAAGTCTAATCTTTTAACGGGGTTTCCCTGGGAAAACCTCGGTTCATCGCAGTTTTTAAATCTTCCTTTTATACAGGCCGCTAATATAGCAGGAACCCCCGGGCTGTCTTTCGTCGTAGTTCTTGTAAATTATTTAGTGTTCCATTTTATTTTTTATAAAAATAGAATTTCTAAAAAACAGGCCTTGTTTGAACTGATTTTCGGCTTATCCGTTTTTATTCTTGTAATATCTTACGGTTATTACAATATTTATTCCGTAGATAAACTGCTTAGAAGGAAGAAACCGGTTAGGGTTGCCTTGATTCAGGGAAACGTCGGCATGTTTCAGAAATGGAAAATTACTAAAAAAAGAACGACGAGAATATATCTTAACTTAACGAAGAAATCTTTGAAATACAGGCCGGGGTTGGTAATATGGCCGGAAACCGCGCTTCCTTATATTATTTCCATATATCCTTTTTATTGGGATAAAGTTATGAACTTTTCCGAAAAAAATAAAATAGATTTAATTTTCGGAGCTATAGGCCTAAAATTATTAAACGGAAAATATCATTTTTATAACAGGGATTATATGTTCGCTCAATCCGGCGGATTTTCTTATTACGATAAACATCACCTTGTCCCTTTCGGCGAATATATTCCGTTAAAACGGCAGTTTCCTTTTCTTGCCCGTATTTTAAAAGGTGCCGGAATCGGAAATTTTACGGCCGGCAAAAGATTCAGGATACTGGAAAGCGGAAAATTAAAGGCAGGCTCGATGATTTGTTACGAAGCTTATTTTAATTCGTTGGTAAGAAATTTTTCAAAAAAAGGGGCTAATCTTTTAGTAAGCATAACAGACGACGCATGGTACGGAAGGACTTCTGCGCCCGAACAGGATATGTCTATGACCGTTTTTCCGGCCGTTGAAAATGAGAGGTTTGTCGCAAGGGCGGGAAACTCCGGCATAAGCGGTATAATATCGCCGACCGGGAAAATTTTAGGAGAAACGGCTATCTTTAAAAGAACTTATCTTATAGGTTATGTAAAATTAATTAATAGAAAGACATTTTTTGCATTATATGGTAATATATTCGGTTATATAATCGATGCAGTTTTTATACTGTCGATAGCGTATCTTCCGCTATCCAATATTTTTAGAAAAAAGGCTTAATAAATACAGGGGGTTTTTAATGTCCATTTTGCCGTCGGATTCGGTTTTAAACGTCAGCCTTTTAGATAGAAGCCTAAAAGAACTTGGGGATAAATTAGAAAAAATACGGAGGATGCTTTGAAGTTTCTAAATTAGAAGCGAGGCTTAAAGAAATAGACGAAATTTCTTCAAAAGAAGACTTTTATAAAGATATCTCTTTTTCGAAAGAAATATTAATAGAAAAATCCGGGTTAGAGAACCGTTTGAAACCGTTTTACGCCGTATATGAAGAATTTAAAAACATAAAAGATTTATACGATATTTCTTTAGAGGAAAACGACGAAAAGATGCTGTCGGATATTTCGGAAAGCGTCAAGTCTTTAGAAAAGGCCGTTCTAAGTTTAGAAATGGATATGACGCTTTCGGGAAAAGACGATAAGCTTAATGCTATCGTAGAAATCCATGCAGGTTCCGGGGGGACGGAGTCCATGGATTTTGCTAATATGCTCTTAAGGATGTATTTAAGATGGTCGGAGAGAAAGAAATTTAAAACTGCTATAATGGAGTTTAACGCCGGAGAAGAAGCAGGCGTTAAAAGCGTTACGTTCGTCGTATACGGAAAATATGCATACGGCTATCTTAAAGCAGAAAGCGGAGTCCACAGGCTCGTGAGAATTTCGCCTTTCGATGCAAATAAAAGGAGGCATACTTCTTTTGCCTCGGTTTTTGTTTATCCTGAAATTGAAGATTCTATCGACATAGTTATAGACGAAAAGGACGTAAAGACGGATACTTACCGTTCAAGCGGAGCCGGAGGACAGCATGTAAACACGACCGATTCGGCGGTACGCTTAACCCATATTCCGACCGGAATCGTCGTCGCCTGCCAGAATGAAAGGTCTCAGCATAAAAATAAGGAAACGGCGTATAAGCTTTTAAGGGCAAGATTATACGATTATTATAAGAAAAAAAAGGAAGAAGAAGAAGATAAAATTAATAAAACTAAAAAAGAGATATCGTGGGGTTCGCAGATAAGGTCATATACGCTTAATCCCAACAGGGTTATAAAGGACCACAGAACCGGCGTCACTATTTACGACGACAGGAGCGTTTTCGACGGAGACATCGACGAGTTTATCAGCGCATATCTGCTGGGCGTCAGAGCTAAAGAGTAGTTTTCGTTGTTTGATATTGGTTATCTATTGAGATTGCTTCGCTATGCTCGCAATGACGTACATAATGGTGTCATTGCGAGCATAGCGAAGCAATCTCATAACGGACAGAGTCCGGCGTAGATAGCTAATCTCGAATTACTGAAAAAATTTGTAACTGCTTAACGAAAAATTAAAGCAATAGGAGGGCATCTTGGAACAGGAATTAAATATTATAGAAAATAACCGCTTGGATAAATTAAAAAAATTAAAAGAAAGAGGAATCAACCCTTTTTCAAACGATTTTGAAAAAAAAGAAAATATAAAGGATATAATAGAAAAATACGGCGGCAGGGATAAAGATTTTTTTGAAAATAACAGGGTCAATGCTGAAACTGCCGGAAGGATTATTATTATAAGAAGTTTCGGCAAGGCTTCTTTCTTCAGGCTGAGAGACGGTTTTGGCGAAATACAGTGCTATATTCAAAAAGATGCGGTTAAAGAAAAAGATTTCGAACTATTTAGCGAATATATAGATATAGGGGACATATGTGCGATAAAAGGGCACCTTTTTAGAACAAGGACGGACGAATTAACGATAAAAATAGAACATATAGAAATTTTAACCAAATCGCTTCTTCCACTGCCCGAGAAATGGCACGGGCTTAAAGATATCGAAGCGCGTTTCCGAAAAAGATACGTAGATTTAATAGCAAGCGGAGAAGTCAGGGAAATATTCAGAAAAAGAGCCGAAACAATAAACTTCATCCGTTCGTTTTTAAATTCGTACGATTTTTTGGAGGTCGAAACTCCGGTTATGCAGGCCAATCCCGGAGGCGCGACGGCGAGACCTTTTAAAACTCACCATAACGCCCTCAATATAGAACTTTATATGAGGATAGCGCCGGAATTATATTTAAAAAGATTAGTCGTGGGAGGATTCGACAGGGTTTACGAAATAGGAAGAAATTTTAGAAACGAAGGTATTTCCGTCAAGCATAATCCTGAGTTCACCATGCTTGAATTTTATATGGCATACTCTACATACGAATATTTAATGGATTTTGTCGAGAAAATGCTTTCGGAGTTAGCGGTACGTATTTGCGGTTCTTTCGAAATAGAATACGGTTCCGAAAAATTGAATTTCAAGCCGCCTTTTAAAAGAATAAAACTGAAGGAAAGCTTGTGCGCCGTGGGAGGTTTTAAACCTGAAGAAATAGATTCCGCGGATAAGGTTTACGAAATTCTGAGAGCAAGAAATACTGCAGGAATAAGCAGAACAGACAGCCTTGGAGAATTATTGACTTTATTGTTTGACGAAACCGTAGAGCCGAAACTCGTTAACCCGACTTTCGTGACCGATTATCCTGTAGAAAGCTCTCCGCTTGCAAGAAGAAACGACCGCGACGGGTCGGTAACGGACAGATTTGAATTGTTCATAGCAGGCAGAGAGATAGGCAATGCATTCTCCGAGCTTAACGACCCAATAGACCAGGAAGAGCGTTTTAAATTACAGGTTGAAGCAAAAGTAAAAGAAGGCCTTCCCGTAGAAATGGATGACGATTATATCGAAGCGCTGAAGCAGGGACTGCCTCCTACCGCCGGATGCGGCATAGGCATAGACAGGGTAGTGATGCTCATGACGAATTCGCATTCTATCAGGGACGTGATATTATTTCCGTTGCTTAAACCCTTGAAATAGATAAAATAGCCGAATATGAATTTTCATACTAAAATCGCCCTTCATTATTTAAAGCCGAAAAATAATTCATTTATATCTTTATTGAGTTTTATATCGGTAATGGGGATAATGATAGGCGTAATGGCATTGATAGTCGTTATATCCGTTATGAGCGGCTTCGACCACGCCTTGGAAAAAAGGGTAATAGGGATAGAGTCGCAAATTATAGTATTAAATTACAACGGTTTCGTAAATAATTACAAAAAAGCCGTTAAAAAAATATCATCCGTCAAAGGCGTAAAAAACATTTCACCTTTTATATATACCGATATAATGATATCCTCCGCATCTACTTCGACCGGAAGCGTTTTAAGGGGAATAGACGTAAAAACCGAGAAAAAAGTTACCGACCTTAAGAGATATCTTATTAAGGGACGCTTATCAGGATTAGATAATAAAAATAAAAACGAAATAGTTTTAGGAAAAGTTTTAGCTCAAAATCTCGGCGTTTCCATAGGCGACAGGGTAACTATAATTTCTCCGGATGGCGAAATTACCCCATTTGGGGTTATGCCTAAAACGGAAAAATTTATCGTTTGCGGTATTATAAACAGCGGAATGTATAATTACGATTCGACTCTTTCTTTTGTTTCCCTTAAAAACGCGCAGGCGTTTCTCGGTTTGTCCGCAAATTCGGTTACAGGCATCGAAATTAAGCTCGACAATCTAAGTTCGGCAAATAGTTTTGCAAGAAAGATAGCCGCTAAACTTAACGGAAATAAAACATCCTCGTCTTATTATGCTTTAAGCTGGGAGGAGCTTAATAAAAATTTATTTTCAGCGATAAAATTAGAGAAGCTCACGATGTTCGTAATTCTATCCCTTATCGTACTGGTGGCGGCGTTTAATATTATTTCCACTCTCATAATGGTGGTAATGGAAAAAAGAAAGGATATAGCCATATTGAAATCTATAGGCGCAAGTTCTAAAGATATTATGATTATTTTTATAGCGCAGGGAGTTATAATAGGCGCAATCGGCACTTCGCTCGGACTTTTATCAGGCTTTTTAATCTGCTATCTTGAAAAAACATATAATATAATAAGCCTTCCGTCTTCAGTTTATTATATAACTACCCTGCCGGTAAGAATGACTGCCGGCGAGTTTATAGCAATAGGGTCGTCGGCACTTTTTTTGAGTTTTATAGCTACGCTGTATCCGTCCTATAAAGCCGGTAAAATAGACCCTGCCGAAGGTGTAAGACATGAATAAGAATATGACGGACAATAATAACGATTTTGCGGTTTCGTTAAAAAAAGTCGGTAAAACATTTACGACCGGCGACGAAACGGTTAATATTCTGAACGAAGCGGATCTTGAGATAAAAAAAGGGGATACTTTTGCCGTGACCGGCGAGTCGGGTACCGGCAAAAGCACCCTTCTCCATATAATCGGTACGCTCCTTAAACCGGATTCCGGACTGGTCGGGTATTTCGGAAATTCAAATATTTACGATTTTTCGGATGCCGGCCTTGCACGATTCAGAAATAAAAACATAGGCTTCGTTTTTCAGTTTCATTATCTGCTGAACGAATTCAGCTGTTTAGAAAACGTAGCTATGCCTCTATTTATAAAGAAAGAACCTAAAGAAAAGGCGTTAAAAACGGCAAGAGACTATCTATGCGAAATGGGATTAGAGAAAAGACTTAATTTTAAGCCTTATATGCTTTCTGGAGGAGAACAGCAAAGGGCGGCTATCGCAAGAGCGCTTGTCTGTTCTCCGGAAGTTATATTAATGGATGAGCCTACGGGAAACCTAGACCCGCGGCACGCGGGAATACTGCATAACATAATTATAGACCTTAATAAAAAATACGGTAAAACTTTAGTGGTGGTTACTCACGATAAGGAATTTTCAAATATGATGAACCATAAAATTAAAATTGCCGGCGGAATAATCGAACATATAAATTGACATAAGGCTTAATATTTGATAGTTTATTAAAATGAAATTTTTAAAATCGATATTTTTCGGAATTATTATATCCGGCGTTTTAATTTTAAATACGGCTAACGTTTACGCCGCTTTAAACAACAGGAACGTATGGACAGGATTTTTTCACCAGAAAGGTTCGCCGTCATCCGTTTCTATAAAAAAATCTTTTTCGACGGCTTTTAAAAATTATCTGAATTCAGGAAGACCTTATTTTGTTTTTGCATATACTTTACTTCAAAAACCCCCGTATTTCAATTTCGATAAAAAAATAAATCTGGTCAGAATAAAAAAGCTAGGTTTGGTTTATCATTCTAATTATATAATTACCGGAAGCATTTCAAGGATCGGTTCAAATTTTACCGTTCACGCAATGCTCATAGACGTTGCAGACGTCTATAAATCCAAGACGCTTAATTATTCCGGCGCAGGCGATGCTTCCCTTAAAAAGGAATTAGACGAATTTTCTTATAAAGTCGGCGGTTTTATATACGGGCGTATTGCAAAGAAAATTTCGGGCAGGCAAAATTCTTCATTCGAGAAAAAGATTTACGCGGTTAGGGTGAAAGGAAACATAAGAGTCGGAGCCGGATTTATAATGAACCGCATTAAAATAAAAAGAGGCGGCTATTATTCGATAAGCAAAATCAATGAAAGCATTAAAGAACTATACAAAACCGGTTATTTTAAAAATATTCTGGTCGATATCGCTTCCTCAGGCGGACGGCTGATAGTTACATTTATAGTTTCCGAAAGGCCTTATATTAAATCGATTAAATATACCGGAAACGGTTCCATATCCGTTAAAAAAATTAAAAAAGTCATCAACCTTAAAACTAACAAGCCTTACAGTTCCTACGAAATAGATAAGGCGGTTAAGATATTAAAATTTATATATTCGGCAGAGGGTTATTATAACGCAAAGATAAAAGTAAAAAAGAAATCTTTTCAGGGAAATTATGTAGGAATACATTTTATTATAAGCGAAAATTCACCGGTAATGGTAAGGAAAGTCGAATTCAGTGGAAATACGTCGTTTACCTCCGGCAAGCTCGAAGCCGTAATGGGTATTAAAACGCTAAATCTTCTTACGTGGATAACCGGAGCGGGAAAATTCAAAAAAGCAAAGCTAAACTCCCAGATTATCAAACTGTTGAGTTTTTATTATAACCACGGTTATATAAACGTAAGCGTCAAGAAACCGCAGTTTATATTTTCTAAAAATAAAAAATATGTTACCGTAATAATAAGAATAGTCGAAGGCCCCCAATACAGGGTTTCCAGAGTAAACCTTGTTATAAAGGGAATAAAAACAGGTTCCAAGGAATATAAAGAAGCGCATAAACTTATAATTACAAAAAAAGGCTCTATTTTTAACAGAAAAAATATAGAAAAAGAAATTTTGAGCATAACAAAATATTTTACGAATAAAGGATACGCGTTTGCAAACGTCGAACCGTCGATTAAGATCAAACGCAAAACCAGCTCAGTTATGTTATCCCTGATAGTACACAGGGGCAAAATCGCAAAGTTCGGAAAAATTACCATTACAGGAAACGATATTACATACAGTTACGTTATATTAAGAGCGCTTCTTATATATCCCGGAGAAAAATATAACCCGAAGCTCATAAAAATATCGAGGCAGAACTTAAAAAACCTTATGTATTTTAAGCATGTTACGATAACCACCGAAAAAGTCCCCGGGAAGAGCATATTAAACCTTAAAGTGCATGTTAAAGAACAGAACACCGGAAAATTTACCATCGGCGGCGGCTATAGTTCGGCTACCTCTTTTATGGCTATATCGTCTATTTCCGAATCTAACCTCTTCGGTACCGGAATTTCCGCATCTTTCAACGTTCAGGCGGGCGGTCCTTATCAATCGTATAGTATTAATATACTGCAACCCTATCTTACATATATTTTTGCAAGACCGCTATCGTTTAATCTGTCTTTATACGATACTTTTAATTCCCTGTATTACGAGTTTGCTTACCGTTCCGTCGGCGGCTCCGTAACTTTAGGATACCCTTTATACGGCAACGTATTGACGGAATATTTCAGGTATCTTATTGAACAGGACAATTCGGTAATAATACCTGGGCTCGCGAATATTTTGCCGCAGGGTAAAGTTACGACCAGCGAAGTTTCTTTGACGACGGTTTACAATACTTTAAACAATCCTATCGTTCCTACGGCTGGGGATATGGACAGTTTCAGAATCAGCTATGCCGGACCGCCTATAGGCGGGAACGACGATTTCGTTAAATACGTAGCGCAGGCTAGCCATTATATTCCGCTGTGGTGGGGAACGTCTTTCATGCAGGGAGCGCAGTTGGGTTATATAACGGGAACAAACTCGTCTTATCCCCTCCCTATTTATCAAAGATTTTTTGTCGGCGGTATAATGAACAACTATCCTCTTCTGGGATTTATGTACGATTCGGTAGGTCCTACTGAAAACGGCAACATAATAGGCGGAACGAAAATGTTTACGGTCCAGGCAAAATATTTTATACCTATACTTAAAAGAATGAAATTTTACGGTTTTTTATGGTGGAATGCGGGCAATGCATGGACGCAGAACGAGTCAATATTTCCCGTAAACTTAATGCAGGCGGCAGGTATAGGCTTTAATTGGTATTCTCCGTTCGGACCTATTACCATTACTTACGGCAAGATACTCGGAACGGCTATAAACGGAAATAATCCGACTAGAATACAGTTCAGTCTCGGCGCGGGCATGCCTGGTATTTAAGTTTTAAAAATTTAATTAAATAAAAAAATAAGGAGATTTATTTATGAAAAAGTCAATCCTAAAATTAAGCCTTGCGGCTTTTTTAATATTTGCGGCTTCTATGGTATTCGGTTCGGTAAGCGCTTCGGCCGCAGGTTCTAATATTGCAGTAGTTAACATGCAGAAGGTAATTTCGATGTCGAATCAGGGTAAAGCAGCACAGAGCCAATTAAAGGCTTTGGTTTCCAAATATAACGGAAGGCTTCTTGCGATGAGAAAAAAAATAGCCGCGGTTCAGGCGGATTTGAAAAATAATGGCTCTATCATGTCGGCAGGAGAAAAAGCTAAAAAAACTAAAGAATTCGAGGCGGATATATCCAATTTTACCTCTCAAGAAAAACGCATTCAAGGCGTTATGTCTCAAAAAAGATTTGAATTATTAAAAGGAATTGTAGACAAAGCCACGTCTATTATTAATGCTATCGCGAAAAAAGACGGGTATATTCTGGTTATAGACAGACCGAGTGTAGTTTATAGGTCAGCTTCGATAGATATAACCGGCGAAGTTTTGAATGAAATGAATTCGAAATAAATAAAATACGGAATTATGCACTTGACAAAGCAATACTTGGTATTATGTTATAATAACCGAGAGATTGCTTCGCTAACGCTCGCAATGACTGTTTATTCCGTCATTGCGAGCGTTAGCCGACAGAGTCCAGCATATCTTTGTCTGCGTTTATAAAAGCCAACGGCTTTTATGCAGGCAAAGATGGAAGCAATCTCGCTTTGTCAAGTGCATAATTCCTATAAAATATAGTCCTTTATTTATGCTTTTAAAAGACCTTATCTTAAAGTTATCGCTGAATGTTATAGGCGTATTTCCCGAAAACTTGAACGTTTCGGGAATAGGTTCCCTGCAATCTGCCGGTAGTGGCGAAATATCTTTTATTACGAGCTCAAAATATGCAAAACAGCTTGAAAAAACCAAAGCTTGCGCCGTAATAATGGATTACGATTCATTAAAATCCATACTGCCTTCCGATTTAAAATTCACAATATTAGATTCTAAAAATCCATATTTGTCTTTTGCGGAGGCGACGCAGATTTTTAAAGATGCTTCCTGTGAAAAAATAGGCGAACACGGCGATTTTGAGGGCGGTTATTTTATAGCAGAAACTTCCGTTAAAGGAAAAAATACGGTAATTTTTCCTGGTGTTTTTATCGGAGAAGGATGCTCTATAGGCGATAACTGCAGGATTATGTCAAATTCGGTTATAGGCAATAAAGTAGTTATAGGGAATAACTCAGTTATATATCCTAACGTAACAGTTTACGATAATTCTATAATAGGCAACGGCTGTATAATACATGCAGGCTCGGTTATCGGCTGCGACGGTTTCGGGTACGCCAGGGGTAAAGCCGGTTATGTTAAAATTATTCATACTGGATACGCAGAGCTTGAAGATAATGTCGAAATAGGCGCTAACGTTACTATAGACAGGGGTGCGGTGGATTTTACGAAAGTAGGTTCAGGAACTAAAATAGACAATATGGTTCAGATTGCCCATAACGTGATAATCGGTAAAAACTGCGTAATTGCAGCACAGACGGGAATAGCCGGCAGTTCCGAAATAGGCGATAACGTAACTATGGGCGGTCAGGTCGGCATAGCCGGACATATTGCTGTAGGAAATAACGTTATGATAGCGGCGCAGTCCGGAGTATCCGGCAACGTAAAAGACGGCGAGATAATATCCGGGTCGCCGGCTTTTACTATTAAAGAATGGCGCAATTCGGTAGTGCTTTTTAAGAAACTTCCCGAATTATTTAAAAAGATAAAGGAAATTTCAAAAACGAAGGATTGACGAAAATGGAAAAAAAAGAAGAAAATAATGGCGTTTTAAAGCACGGCGAAATAATGGGTATTGGAGAAATTTTAAATCTGCTTCCCCATAGATATCCTTTTCTTATGATCGACAAAGTCGTATCCTTAGAAAAAGGCAAATCTATTACGGCCGTTAAAAATACCACTATAAACGAACCTTTTTTTCAGGGCCATTTTCCCGGTTATCCGGTTATGCCAGGCGTGCTTATCTTAGAGGCGCTGGCGCAGGCAGGCGGCATTCTAGCTTATAAAACAGAAGAAAACGACGATTTGCGCGATAAATTAACTTACTTTATGGGAATAGACAAAGCAAGATTTAGAAAACCGATTTTTCCGGGTTATTCCGTATTTCTCAAAGTAGAGCTAATAAAAAGAAAACAGTTCGTATGGGTTTTTTCAGGCAGGGCGGAGGTCGAAGGCAATCTCTGCGCCGAAGCGGAGCTTATGGCGACTTTTATTCCTAAATAATCTGTTTTAATCCCTCTACTTTTAAGATATATTTTTCTGCGTGCTTTAAAGGGTGGGGCGGGTGGCTATTCCAAATATAACATAATATAGATGCAAAATTGACTATGATAGATAAAACAGCAATAATTTATCCAGGAGCCGAAATAGACGATTCGACCGACGTCGGTCCTTACAGTATTATAAAAGGCGGCGTAAAAATCGGTAAAAACAATCTGATTGCTTCCCATGTAGTTATCGAAGGAAATACGCGGATAGGCGACGGAAATAAAATATTTCAATTCGCCTCCATAGGTTCGGTACCGCAGGACCTTAAGTATAAAGGGGAAGATACTAAGCTTATTATAGGCGATAATAATATCATCAGGGAATACGTAACTATGAATCCCGGCACTGTTACGGGAAACGGCGTTACCGCCGTAGGGGATTTCAACCTCTTTATGATGCACGTGCATATAGCCCATGACTGCATTATAGGTAACAGAAATATTTTTGCTAATAACGCGACTCTGGCGGGACACATAGAAATTCAGAATTACGTTATACTCGGCGGTCTATGCGCAATACATCAGTTCGTTCGTATAGGCGAATCTGCTCTCATAGCAGGCGGTTCGATGGTAGTTCAGGATATTCCGCCTTATCTCGTGGCTTCGGGAGACAGGGCAAAAATTTACGGCATTAACAGAATAGGTCTTGAAAGAAGGGGCTTTACCAAAGAAGAAATAGAAAAAATAAAAAATGCATATAAGATTTTATACAGGTCTAAAGTTACCGTTAAAACAGCTATAGAAAAAATAGAGAAAGAAATAGGCATGACCGACAAAATCGAAAAGTTCACGTCGTTTATCGCAAGCTCTAAAAGAGGTATTACAAGGTAAATAACATAAAGAATGTAAGTTCTTGGAATATACGAAATTATGTTATTGAAGAGGCAAATGGAACATAAAAATATAGGCATAATCGCCGGCTACGGGGAATTTCCGTTAATATATATAGACGAATTAAAAGCGGCGGGTTATTCCGTGAAAGTTTGCGCAATAGAAGAAGAAGCGGATAAATCGCTTTCGGAACGCGCAGATTCTATTATTTATATAAGCGTCGGACAGCTCGGCAAGTTGGTCAATTTTTTTAAATCCGAAGGTGTCAGCGAAGTAATAATGGCCGGTAAAGTCCGAAAAACGCTGATGTTTAAAAAAATTAAACCCGACATTAAAGCAATTACTCTTTTTTTGTCCCTTAAAGATAAAAAAGACGATACTATTCTAAGCGCCATATGTAAATTCTTAGAAAAAGAAGGAGTAACTATTGTTGCTCAGACAAAATATATTTCTTCGGTATTTTTGCCGTCCGGTGTAGCATCTAAGAGGTCTCCGAATAAAAAAGAAAAGGAAGATATAGAATTCGGAAAAAATGCGGCTATGCTCATTGCGGGAGCCGATATAGGACAGACGGCCGTGGTTAAAGATAAATCCGTTATGGCGCTTGAAGCTATAGAGGGGACGGACGAAGCTATAATAAGAGGCGGAAAGCTCGCGAACGGGGGAGCCGTAGTCGTAAAAGTAAACAAGCCCAACCAGGATTTAAGATTCGATGTGCCCGCCGTAGGCCTCGATACTTTGGAAGCCATTATTTCCGTGGATGCTACGTGCTTAGCTTTTGAGCGTAACACTATTGTCCTGCGCAAGGAAGAATTTATAAAGAGAGCAGACTCGGCGGATATAGCCGTGTATGTTTTTTAATATGTCTAAACCTAAAGTACTTGTTGTTTCGGGAGAACCATCTGGAGACGTATTTGCCGGAGGTTTAATATCGTCTCTGAAAAAACTAGATAACGGCATAAATCTGGATATTTACGCAATGGGCGGAAAAAACAGCGAAGATGCCGGGGCTGAGCTGATAGCGGATATCAAAGAATTATCGGTTATGGGTTTTACCGAAGTACTTTTAAAATTAAGAACTATAAAAAAAGTATTAAGCAATCTATCTGACTGGATTGAACTGAATAAACCGGATGCGGTTATTCTGGTGGATTCCCCCTCTTTTAATTTTAAAATCGCAAAATTGGCAAACAAGCTTAAAATACCTGCAGTTTACTTTATTCCGCCGAAAATTTGGGCTTCGAGATACGGCAGGATAAATTTTATTAAAAAATATATAAAATTCGTTATAACGATTTTTCCGTTCGAACAGAATATT
Source organism: bacterium (assembly GCA_021806125.1). Taxonomy (GTDB): domain Bacteria; phylum SZUA-79; class SZUA-79; order Acidulodesulfobacterales; family Acidulodesulfobacteraceae; genus Acidulodesulfobacterium_A. Next base: position 970 of record JAJZYC010000018.1, on the reverse strand, counting down.
TATAAAAAAGAAGGCGTAGAATCTTATTATTTCGGGAATCCGTTATATGTTTTAAATAAAAAAGACGCCTTATCCGCTGGCGGCGAAACTGAACTTGAAGACGAAAAAACAAAAAATTTGTTAAAAGGAAAATACCCCGTTATCTCGTTTCTGCCAGGTTCCAGAAAAACGGAACTTAAATACCATTCGAAAAGGATAATCGAGTCTATTTTGCTGATAAGAGCGTCTTATAAAGAAGCTTTTTTTATCTTTCCATTCAGAAAAGAAATAGACTCCTCGTATTTCAGGACGGCATTAAAAAATAGCGCCATGATGGATAACGGCGCGTATTTTTTTACGGATTCCATAGGTTTTGCCCTATCGTCGAGCGATTTAATAATAACCGCAAGCGGTACTGCTTCTTTAGAAGCCTGTTTTTACGGCAAACCCGTGATAATATTTTATTATTTAAACTATTTAACCTATATTCTTGCTAAAATATTAGTAAGAATAAAATATGCCGGTCTTATAAACATTCTTGCAGACGATTTAGTGGTTCCGGAGTTAATAGAATCGAAATTTACGCCTCAAAATGTCTTTAATGAAGCCGATAAATTTTTCAAGGACTACGGATATCGGAAAACCGTATTAAATAAGATATCTGCCGTAATTTCTACTTTAGATGCCGGCGTTAACCCGTTTGATGCCGCCGCAGATATTATTTATGATAAAATAATAAAATATGCTTAATAAGAAAAATATAAAAAAAGATTTGTCGGTTTTAAAAAGACTGCTTCCCTATATACTGCCTTATAAAAAAAGGCTTATTATGGCCGTAATAAGCATGGCGGTAGTTTCCGCTCTTACCGGCGCGTTGGCTTATATAGTAAAGCCCCTTATAAATAATATATTTATAACTAAAAGCTATACCGAACTTATACTGATTCCCCTGCTCGTCGTATTAATCTTTTTGGTAAAAAATGTTTTTTAT